>DAOWGA010000079.1 GCA_030637665.1 Lysobacterales bacterium
CAATCGCCTCATCATAGCGACCCTGATCCAGATATACATTGCCCAGCGCCAACCAGTCTACTGGATACTTGGGACTTAGAGCGATCACAGACTCCGCGAGTTCGATGGCCTTTTCGTAGTCGCCGGCGTCACGATACTGATCGGCTAGCCAGGAAAGATAGAAGGAAGAAAGTGGACTCAATTCGACAGTCTTTTCTCCGGCAGCGATCGCTTCCTCGTCATCGCCCATCATTTCCAGCCACCAAGCCCAGTGATACCAGGCGTCGGACAAGCTTGGATTCAGTTCCAGGGCTCGTTTCAGGCTGTCTTCTGCGGCCTCGAAATTCCACTCACCGTACATCTGTTGCAACCCCAGCGCCATGTGCGCTTCCGCCAACGTGGGATCGAGCTCTACGGCTTTCTCGACGGCCGCCCGTGCTCGTTTCATGGCTTCCATCCTGGGCAGTACGCTGTGCACCAACTCCGAGTAGCCCTGCCCCAGGGCGGCGTAAGCAAGGGCACTGGTCGGGTCGTTGGCCAAGGCTTCTTCAAGAATCTCTATCCCCTCCTGGTAGCCTTCCTGGGTTTCCTTTTGGTACTGGAACCTCGCCCGCAAATAGGATTCAAACGTTGCGGGGCGGATCGTCAGCACACGCGCCAATTGGTCTTCATCCTGGGCTGTCAGCTTGGCCTGTACGATACGGGCAACCGTTCGGGCAACGCTGGCCTGAATCGCCATTACGTCATCGAAGGGGCGTTCGTAGGTTTCCGACCAAACGTGTTGATCCGAAGCCGCATCAATCAGTTTTACCGAGATGCGGACCCGGTTGCCTTCCCGGAACACGGCGCCCTCGATGACGTAGGCCACACCGAGTTTGCGTCCGATATACGGTACCCCCTGACTGGTATTGACCCGGCTGGCAGATGTGCGTGAAGTCACCTGCAGGGCATTGATCTTGCCCAGATTGCTGATAAGCGAATCGTACATCCCAGTGACGAAATACCGCTCCGTGGTCTCCGGGGAAAGATTTTCGAGCGGCAGCACGGCGATCGAATGGGGATTGATGTCACGGGTTTCCGGCGCCACCTCCAGCACCGCGACCTCTTCCAGCGCCCGTTGCGACAGATCGTAAACGCCGACAGATGCCAGCGCAGCCAGGATCAGAAGCAACAGGTAGTCGGTGCGGCCCAAGCGCAACTCGTCTGGCGAGGATTCAACCTCGGGTGCGGTTCGCATGATACCTTGGGCCGTGACGTCGTATCGCCAGCTGAAAATCACCGCGAAGGGAAAACCGCCGAGCACGGCTAGCCAGACGTAACGAATGATCCGTTCATCGAGATTCAGGGCAGGAAGCGCTTCGCTGGCAACCTGTATCAAAACCCAGCCCGCAAGGATATACCACGCCGTCATGCGGAACACACGGCGGCGCCTCAGTTCTTTCACAAGGTTGACGAGCCACATGATCAGATTACCTGAATCTCCTCACCAGCAAGTGTACTCCTTCGGTAATAAGGTTGCATGTAACTGAAATTTCCAATGAGGCGTGGCATTTAAATCCAGGGGCATGAGCTAGATTTATTCGCCAGTCAGTAAGTTTTCACTTCGGTTCCCAGGTCCTGCGTAAGGCAAGACAATAAATGTGGTATCGAAAACCTCCAAGATCTGGTGTCGAGACCAGTCAAGGTAGAATCGCGATTTGCGACAAATCAGTTTACACACGGTTTTTGGGATGATTTGTTCTTTTTCGGGTCGAAAGGGAATGAAGACGGCTTCATGGGATGGATGCCCGGTTGCGGCCAGAAAGCGACTATACAACGAGTGTAAATATTAGCTTAGTGGCCTGAAAGCCGCTTTCAACGATGGACCACCGACATAAAAACCCCATCTGGCTGGATGGGCGGCAGTGGAAAAGAGTGTAGGTACAACCCTGTTCTTCATCAAAGATACGGATCAGCTCCAGCAGTTGGAAGGTGGCGGTGTGGATGTGGGCCGCCAGTTCGGTGATTTCCTCGCCAAGGTGTTCCAGATTACGGAAGTGTTCGGGATCGGGGAAATGGCTCTTGTGTATTTTTGGGTCTCCCCGGGTTTCCAAGCCGGATTCATACTACAATTGGCAGCCCGCATACTGCAGCGGTATTGAGGCCACAAAAAAACTGAAGGTCATTCTTGAGACATGATGGAAGAAGCAATAACAATGCAGGACAAAGCTGCGCCCGCCATCAGGATTCGCGACCTGGTATTCCGGCGTGGCCGCAGTACCATCCTTGATGGCGTCAGCATGGATATTCCACGCGGTTCCATCGTGGCCATCATGGGTCCAAGCGGAGTCGGCAAGACCACCATTCTTCGCCTGATCTCCGGGCAGTTGCGGCCGGATGAAGGCAGCGTCGAAATCAACGGCCATTTGATTTCCGGGATGTCCGACAGGGAATTACAACACTTTCGCCGCAATTTCGGCGTGCTGCTGCAGGACGGCGCACTGTTTACCGATTTGACCGTGTTTGAAAACATCGCAACCCCGGTACGGGAGCACACGGATCTGCCGGAACCTCTTCTGCGCCGGCTGATAATGAGCAAACTCAATGCAGTAGGCCTCGGCGGCATAGAAGACCGCATGCCCCATGAGCTTTCAGGCGGCATGGCTCGAAGGGTGGCCTTCGCGCGGGCGGTGGTACTGGACCCGGGCATCATGCTGTATGACGAACCAATGACCGGACTGGACCCGATCGCGGTATCGACCATTCGCACACTGATGCGTGTGACCAACGATGCACTGGGCCTGACCAGCATCGTGGTCACGCACAACGTGGATCAAATGCGCCAGCTTGTCGATTACTGCTACATCATTGCGTCAGCAAAAATTGCCGGCGAAGGCCCGCCCGAAGAACTGAGCACCAGCACGCAACCGAGTGTATCCCAGTTCATGAATGGAAGAGTTGAGGGCCCCATTCCTTTCCACTACGAGCCGCCGGATGCACCCTGGAGGCTGCTTGACTGATCCGAATAAAAAGGCAGGCGGACTTTTGAGTGCGGTGGCACAAAGCGGGCAGTGCATTCTGTTCCTGCTCAGAATGCTGTCGGGAATTCGATTCAGTGCTGCACAAATTCGTTCCGTCCTGCAACAGACCTACCTGATTGGCGCCCGCTCGCTGGTCATCATCATGATCTGCGGATTTTTCGTCGGCATGGTGCTCTCTTTGCAGGCCATCAACGCACTGGAACAATTCGGGGCATCCGATCAGGTCAGTCTGCTGGTCGGCAAATCCCTGTTCCGGGAACTCGGGCCGGTGTTGACAGCACTGCTGTTTGCAGGCCGCGCCGGCACTTCGATAACGGCCGAAATCGGACTGATGAAAGCGACCAACCAGATCGAAGCCATGGAATTGATGGCAATCGACCCCATCCAGCGAATCGCCCTGCCCCGCTTTGCGGCCGGCCTGATTTCAGTTCCGCTGCTGACCGCCATGTTCAACGCGCTGGCCATCCTGGGTAGCGTTGTATTTTCAATCGGTGTTATGGACCTTGATGCCGGAATTTTCTGGAGCAAGCTCCAGACCGGTATTTATTTCTACCAGGATTTCGTAGGCGGATTTTGGAAAAGCCTGGTTTTCGGCGGCCTGGTCAGCCTGGTTGCAGTGTATTTTGGCTACACGGCCAAACCGACCGGCGCCGGTGTGGGAACGGCGACAACCAATACTGTGGTGTTGAGCTCCGTGCTCATCCTTATTTTTGACTTTATCATGACATCGTTTTTCGTTTGAGGTACCAATATGCGCCCTAACTACAAGGTGGAACTTGCATCCGGAATCTTTCTGCTGCTCGGGATTGCCGCACTGACCTGGCTCGCGATGCGGGCCACGGATTATGGCCAGGATATCGGCAAGGATACATACACAATCAGCGCCCGGTTCACGAACGTTGGTGATCTCAGGGACAGGGCGCCAGTCAAAATCGGTGGTGTTACGGTAGGAATGGTTGAATCTATTGTGCTGGACCCTGTCACATTTGAAGCGGTGGTGAGGATGAACGTGGCATCGGGTTTCGACGAATTGCCCTCTGATACAGGGGCATCGGTGCTGACTTCCGGCGTTCTCGGGGACCGTTATATCGGCCTGGAACCCGGCGGCGCACCGGACATGTTGCAGGACGGTGACGAATTGTTCATTACGCAATCAGCCTTGATCCTGGAGCAGGCGATAGGCAAATACCTGTTCAATGCCGATTCAGATAAGGAAAAATGATGAAGAAAATACTATTGACCGCATTAGTTCTGCTGCTGGGTGCGGGCCAGGCCGGGGCCTTTGCGAAGGATGCAAACGATCCTGTGGCCATTATCGAAGAAGCAACCAGCCATATCCTCGAAGCGCTGGAGAGCCGCCGTGAAGAATGCATAGAAAATCCGGAACTTCTCAGAAATATCGTGAGGGAAGACCTGATGCCCCTGATTGACCTGAACTATTCGTCGCGCCTGATTCTGGGCAAGTCCGGGCGGGGTGTCTCCTCTGAACAATTGAGTGATTTTTCCGAAGCCATGAGCAACGTGCTGATTAACCGTTACGCTGACGGCCTGCTCCTGTTCCGCTCCAATGAGCAGTTTGAAGTGCTCCCCATGAAGGGAAAAAACACCGAAAAACTCACCCGTGTCCGCACCCGCATCAGGCTGGCCAGTGGCAGTTTTGCGCCGGTTGACTATGCTTTTCATAAAACGGAAGAGGGTTGGAAGGCCTTCGATGTGACGGTAGAAGGAATCTCTTACGTACTGACTTTCCGCAACCAGATTTCGCCACGCGTGGAAGCTGATGGCATAGACAAAGTGACGGCAGATATTATTGCGGGTAATGTAAGTCTCAATGAGCAATAAGGGCAGCATTCTTGTGGGGAGTGATGGTTCCGTGCAAATCAGTGGTGAGATGACCTTTGATTCCACGCCAAACCTGTACCGGGAACTCGAGAGCCGCTTTGAAGGCAAGGGATCGGTAACAGGTATCGACCTGGCTGGAGTTAATCGCGCTGACAGTTCCGGCCTGGCGTTACTACTCGAATGGCAGGCCATGGCCAACCGGCAGCAACGCAGGCTGCATATCAGCAACGCACCGGACAATCTTCTCAAGCTGGCTAAATTGTGCGAAGCAGACTCTTTGCTGGACATTTCAGGCCGTTGATCCGCACAGCATGGCCTGCTCTGTATCAGAAATAAATTTTCGCATGCCCCGGACAATCGGTGCGCTGCTCATAGCGGTACTGCTCAGTGCATGCGCCAGCCAGCCTGTCACCATGACCGACCCGGAGCGCGATCCCTGGGAAGCGTATAACCGCAAGATCCATGCCTTCAACATGGGCCTGGACAAAGCCTTTTTCCGGCCGG
>DAOWGA010000305.1 GCA_030637665.1 Lysobacterales bacterium
CACTGTCGGCGAGAAAGAGATTCGAATCAAGGCTCAATTGGGTTTGCTGCTCATCATGCTGAAAAGCCTGATTGAAGATGAAGTCGTCCGTTACCTCCAGGAACACTTCGGCTGCACCTTTGATTAGGAGCCTGCAAATGGCGCCAGTATCCGTGAGACTGGCGCCATTTGCGGGCTAGACCAAAAATGGGTTTTCATCGCCGGCAAATAGTTTCTGCATGGTCCGCCATTCCCTTTGAAAAATCGTCTCGATAAAAAAATCAGAGTCCTCCAACTCACGAAAAGCAAACAGCCCGGTTTCCAGGAACTCCTGCAACCTTCCGAAGCCGGCTGCGTGTGCCGGACCCCGAAGCAGGCGAACCAGCATTGTTACCAGCGGTTTATCCACCAGCCTGGCCAGGTCCATTCCCAAATCTCGTATCAACAGGATCTGTTTTTCCCTCTTTGCCCGCTGGCCGCAGGCCTGGTAGACCGAGGTATAGGCAGACAGGTCCAATTCCCCTACCCCTGACGAATCCAAAACTTCAGCCATCTCCATATCGAATTCCAGGCTGATCGCCTGCAGCTCAAAAGCCTCCGCCAGGGACTTCAGGGTCTTGTCAGGCAGGAACCTGATCATCACGTGCATGACTTTGTCCATGTCCCGATCGCGTTCAAGAAAATCCAGACCTCCATACAGCTCGCCAAGGAAGAAGTCACAAGCGGGACGGTAGCTTGCCCGGGCCATCAGGTCGGAGAAACTACCCGCCAGGCGATGACGTTGCCATTGTTGCAATCGTTCGAACGACTCGAGGCAGAAATCAGGCGCGCAAATCGCGCCGGCCAGTACATGATTCCTGGCCAGCATCTCGCGGCATCTCTGCGCACCGGGACTGCTCATGATTCACGGGATATCGGAAATGGCCTGTAACAGTTCTTCACGGCTGCGCCTGAACAGGGACAATGATTCGATATGCAGGTAGCGAATCACGCCTTCTTCATCCACCAGGAAAACTGACCGTTTCATGCCGAGCATGCCTTTGCTGTCATATTTTGCGGCAACCTTGAGGCCGGGGTCGGTCAACAAGCTAAATGGAAGCTCGTATTTCGCGCGAAAATTACGATGGGATTCTGCCCCGTCGTTACTGATACCGACCACTTTTACACCCAGACCTTCGAATGCCTCCACGCCATCGCGGTAATCGCACAATTGCTTGGTGCACACCGGCGTATTGTCGCCCGGGTAGAACACCAGAAGCACTTTCTCGCCCGCATGCTCAGAAAGGCTGAACTGTCCGCCCTGGTCATCTTCGAGAATGAAATCCGGGGCCTTGTCATTGACTTGCAGCACTACCGATGCTCCTCTTCACGCCCGCAGGCATAGGTGACAATCCTACCAGTGAATGCCGCGCATCAGGCTGGCAAACGCCACCTGCTCCTGTGATGCTTCCAACTGGTGGTCTTTGACGCCTTTTGCCGCCGCCGAATCAGGGAACATCCTGAACGCACTGTTCATGATGATCTCCCACACCTTGGGTGCAACGGCGTGCATGACCTGGGAGAAAATTCCGAGCCGGGTCGCAATTCTCTGCGGCTTGTAAATTACCGCCTGTTTCACCATAACGGCAGCTTCCTCGGGGGTAATGGTGGGCACGTTGTCGTACATCTTGGTTGGCGCAATCATTGGCGTGCGCACCAACGGCATATTGATGGTTGTGAAGCTGATTCCCGTGTCACTGTATTCAGCGGCCGCACAACGTGAAAAGGCATCAAGAGCCGCCTTCGAGGAAACGTATGCTGAAAAACGCGGTGCGTTGGACAGCACGCCGATCGAAGAAATATTGATGATCTGTCCCTTGCGCTTCTTCTGCATCAGCGGCAGTACGCGCAGGATCAGCCGCAGACTACCGAAATAATTGAGTTGCATGCACCGCTCGAAATCGTGGAAGCGATCAAACGAAGTGGCAATAGATCGCCGGATGGAACGCCCTGCATTATTGACCAGGATATCAATGCTTCCCATCTCCGCGGCGATGCGGTCGATCACTTTGTCGCATGAATCCATATCGGTCAGGTCGGCGGCAAAACTCCGGGCGGTGCCCCCTTCCACCTCGATTTCCTGTACCGCTTCGGCCAACTTATCTTTGCTGCGGGCCACAATAGCGACATGGGCGCCGGCCCGCGCCATCATTAGCGCCGTCGCTTGTCCGATACCCGACGAACCACCGGTCACGACAACGACTTTCCCGTCGACATGCCCCCTGAGGCTGCGATCAATAAACAGATCCGGGTCGAGGTGGCGCTCCCAGTAGTCCCACAGACGCCATGCGTAACCGTCCAGAGGCGGAACAGAAATCCCGGTGCCCTTCAGTGCAGCTTCGGTCTCCCTGCTGTCGAACCGGGTCGGATAGTTGATAAACTTGAGCACATCGGCTGGCATACCCAGGTCGTGCAGGATTTGCCGCGAGATTCGCCTGGCGGGTGGCAGCATCATCAAGCCCTGCTTGATCACAGCCGGGATGTAATTGATCAGCCTGGCGTCAATACGCATACTCATTTGTGGCGCATGCGCAGCTTCTGAAAAAATGTTGAGCACTTCACCAATGCGCTTGGGTTTGGGGTCCGTCAGGTGAAAACATTTCCCATCCAGCCTGGGCTTGTGCGCGATGTGGTCCATCGCCTTGACGACGAAATCCACCGGAACGATATTGAGCCGCCCGCCTTCGAGGCCGATTGTGGGCATCCATGCAGGTATGGCTTTGCGCATTTTCTGAATCAGTTTGAAGAAATAATAAGGTCCGTCGATCTTGTCAATTTCACCGGTCTCCGAATTTCCGACCACGATTCCCGGACGGTAAATTCGCCACGGGAGGCTGCATTTTTGCCTGACGATGCCCTCTGATTCATGCTTGGTCCGGAAATATGGATTTTCCAGCCCCATGGCCTCTTCGAACATATCTTCGCGGAAGATACCGGGATAAAGTCCCGCTGCCGCAATGGAACTCACGTGGTGAAAGCGCTTCGCTTGCACCGCCTCGGCAAAGCGGATCGTATTCAGCGTTCCCTTGTTATTGGTTAACTCCTGGGAAGCCGCATCGGCTTTCATATCGTAAATGGCGGCGAGGTGAAACACATGGTCGATTTTTCCTTCCATTTTCTTGCGCGTTGCCACCGAAATTCCCAGCCGGGGTTTGGTCAAATCCCCGGTTACCGGCACGATTTTTTCAGCTGCTTTACCCCAGCGCTTTTTCAGAGCCTCCAGTTTTTCCATGGAGCCCTTGCGCACCAGCACATACACCTTGCCCCTGCGTTTGAGCAATAGCTCAATCAAATTATGGCCGATAAAGCCAGTCCCACCTGTGACGAAATAACTCATTCTGCTAACTCCAAACTATTTTGATCTTGAATATCCGCGCTATATTAATCCGGCTGTCTGCATTAAGTGACCGAAGAAGTTTCCGGATTGAACATGTTACGATCTTACCAGAACAGCAGAACAACTAGTTCAACCTTAAAGGAGATTTGCATGAGCACTGAAAATGAACTGTTTGAATCTGCTTCACTTGCGGTCAAATCCCTGGCTCAGCGGCCGGACGACAACACCATGCTGGAGCTGTATGCCCTGTACAAACAAGGCTCCAGCGGCGAGCTGAGCGGCAGCAAGCCGGGATTCTTTGATTTCGTCGGTGTGGCCAAGTATGAAGCCTGGGAAAAACTCCGGGGCACCAGCCAGGAAGACGCTCAGTCAAGCTATATTGAACTGGTACGAAAACTGGGTGCAGACATCTGAACAACACAGAACATTGATCCGGACTCACGCAGGACACACCGGTACGCCCTCATGGCAAAGCGCGATACAAAGGAACTGATACTCAGCACCAGCCTGGGATTATTCAACGATCTGGGTGAGCCAAACGTTTCAACCAATCACATTGCGGATGAAGCGGATATCAGCCCGGGAAATCTCTATTATCATTTCCGCAGCAAAGATGACATCGTCATCGAATTGTTCAAACGCTTCCTGACCCGCTTTCAACCACTAACGGAAGTGCCCGAGGACCAGGCGCTGGAAGCCGAAGACCTGTGGTTTCAACTGCACCTGACTTTTGAGCTCAAGGGACAATTCCGCTTCCTCTACCGAAACCTGTCCGACCTCACCTCAAGAATCCCCGACCTGGACCGGGCCATGCGCGGCCTGCTCATGCGCGAACGCCGGGCCGCCATCACCCTGCTAAGCGGTCTGCAGCGCAACGGCGCCCTGAAAATCAATCCGCAAGAAAAAGACATGCTGGTTGACAACATCCTGCTCGCAATTACCTACTGGATCCCCTACGCCGACATCTTCGACCGCCAGGGCCTGGAAGAAGGCAGTGCGCAAGTAGAAGCCATCGCCCGAGTCCTCCAAATGCTAATCCCCTACCTGCAACCCCCCACCCGCACCCAGTTCATAGCCCTAACCCAAAACTACCTCTCCGAAAGCTAGCAGCCTGTCGGACTTAACATGATCTACTCGGTAACTGCTCCTGCGTTACTCTACCTCCTGCATCCCTGCAGTCGTGCGGAAAAGCC
>DAOWGA010000298.1 GCA_030637665.1 Lysobacterales bacterium
GCAGACGGTCTGCTGTGTATCGAAAGGCTTCGTCCCACGAAACTTCCCGCCACGGGTCATCAATGCTCTCGCGAATCATGGGTTTTGTGATCCGGTCCTTGTGGGTGGCGTAGCCGAAGGCGAAACGCCCCTTGATGCAGGCATGGCCTTCATTGGCCTGGCCCTGCTTGTCCGGCGTCATGCGTAAGACTTCGTCCCCCTTGAGCTCCGCATGAAATGAACAGCCCACGCCGCAGTAAGCACAGGTGGTGGTTACGCTGCGCTCCGGCAGGCCTTGCTCAATGATGGTTTTTTCATTCAGTGCTTCGGTCGGACAGCTGTCTACACAGGCGCCGCAGGAAACACAATCGGAATCCATGAAGCTTTCCAACTGGCCGGCGGTAACTTTGGATTCAAAGCCGCGGCCATGGACGGTCAGTGCGAAAGTGCCCTGGATGTCATCACAAGCCCGCACGCAGCGGTAACAGACGATGCACTGGGAAGGGTCGAAGGTGAAATAGGGGTTTGAAGTATCTTTTTCTGCATCCCGGTGGCTTATGCCTTCCAGACCGTAACGGCTGCTCTCCACGCCCAGCGCCTCGGCTGTATCCTGCAGCTCGCATTCGCCGTTGGCAGAACAACTGACACAGTCCAGCGGGTGATCGGATACATAGAGTTCGACCACGTTGCGGCGTAGCCCATTCAATCGATCAGACTGGGTTGTGACCACCATACCCTCTTCGGCCTGCGTGGTGCAGGATGCCGGATAACCTTTACGGCCCTCTATCTCCACCAGGCAGACGCGGCAGGAACCGAACGCGTCGAGGCTGTCCGTGGCACACAGTTTGGGCACTTTGACGCCAGCTTCCGCGGCAGCGCGCATGATCGAGGCTCCCTCGGGAACCGTGATCTCATGGCCATCCACATTGAGGGAAACAAAGCCTCCGATTTTGATCGGAAGCGGCGTACCGAAGTCTGCGTCACGGTTTGCTTTGGGATCTGCTTTTGGATGATACATATCAAAATTCCAGTGAATTAGTCACAAACCTGGCATCAATTCTATCAGCGATTGAAATCTTCCGGGAAATGCTTGATGGCACTGCGCACCGGGTAAGGCGTCAATCCACCCATGGCGCACAAAGATCCTTCAACCATGGTGTCGCAGAGATCATCCAGAACCTCCAGGTTGAAAGCGCGTTCTTCGTTGGCCACGATACGGTCAATCACTTCAACACCACGCACCGAACCAATCCGGCATGGCGTGCATTTACCACAGGACTCCACGGCACAGAATTCCATTGCGAAACGCGCTTGCTGCGCCAGGTCCACGCTGTCATCAAAAACCACGATGCCGCCATGGCCCAGCATGCCCCCGATTTCGGCCAGGGCTTCGTAATCCAGCGCCACATCCCACTGCGACTGCGGCAGATAGGTACCAAGGGGG
Source organism: Lysobacterales bacterium (assembly GCA_030637665.1). Classification (GTDB taxonomy): domain Bacteria; phylum Pseudomonadota; class Gammaproteobacteria; order Xanthomonadales; family SZUA-36; genus JAJRRA01. Next base: position 1,424 of record DAOWGA010000298.1, read on the forward strand.
CCGCCTACCTGGATCGCACGTACAGGCCGGCCACTGGCTGTGCCGCCACCGTAATCCTCGACCAGCTCTCGCAGTGTGGCGCCGAACGGCAGTTCCACCAGGCCCCCACGCTTGATATTACCGGCCAGTTGAACGGTCAGCGTCCCACGCGAACGTCCGGTGCCGAAGTCACGGTAATGGGCGGCGCCCTCGGCCAGGATGGTGCTGATCGCGCCCAGCGACAGTACGTTGTTTACCACGGTCGGCAGACCCATCAGGCCTTTGATTGCGGGCAGAGGAGGCTTGAAGCGGATCAGGCCGCGCTTGCCTTCCAGGCTGTCCAGTAAGGATGTTTCCTCACCGCAAATGTAAGCGCCTGCGCCTATTCTCAAATCAATACTGAAATCCCGATTTGAGCCACAGATACCGGTGCCGAGAAAGCCCGCCTGTTCCGCTCTTGAGAGCGCTTCACTCAATACTTTCCTGCAGTGTGGATATTCAGAACGCAAATAGATATAGCCCTCGGTAGCACCGACTGCCAGACCAGCGATCGTCATACCCTCGATCATCTGGTAGGGGTCCGCCTCCATCAACAAACGATCAGCGAAGGTCCCGGAGTCACCTTCATCGGCATTACACACGATGTATTTTTGATCAGCGACGGTGTCGAGCACGGTCTGCCATTTGATGCCGGTCGGGAAAGCAGCGCCGCCGCGGCCTCGCAGACCGGATTCCTTGACCTCATCGACGATGGCCTGTGGCGCCATTTCCAGTGCCCGCGCCAGGCCCACGTAGCCGCGCAGCGACTGGTAGTCCTCGAGTGAAACCGGATCAATCAGTCCGGCCCTGACAAAAGTCAGCCGTTGCTGCCTCGCCAGCCAGGAAATCCCGTCAACCAGGCCCAGGGCCAGCGGGTGTTGGGCCTCTCCGGGGAAACCCGCCTCGAACAATCCCGGCACATCCGCAGCACCAACCGGACCAAAGGCCAGGCGGCCGGAATCCGTTTCAACTTCAACCATCGGTTCCAGCCAGAATGCGCCGCGAGAGCCATTGCGGATCACTTCGACATCCAGTCCCCGGCCGGCCGCACCCTCCCGGATCAATTTCGCAACAGCATCCGCACCCAGTGCACAGGCCGTTGCATCCCGTGGCACAAATACCCTGATAGCCATCAGTCCCGGGCCTCCATCTGTGCGATCAGATCATCGAATTTTTCTGCCGTCACACGGGCGTGCAATTCATCGTTGACACGCAACGAGGGGGAGCAGGAACAGTTGCCCAGACAATATACCGGCTCCAGCGTGAACAAACCGTCGGGCGTGGTTTCACCGTAATCGATGCCCAACCGTTCCTTCGCATGGTGTTCCAACTCGCGGGATCCCATGGCCTGGCAGGCTTCTGCGCGGCACAGGTGAAGGATGTTCTCACCGGCCGGCTCACCGCGAAAGTCGTGATAGAAACTCATCACGCCGTGAATTTCGGCCCGGGACAGGCTCATGGCTGCCGCCATCATTGAAATGGATTCGGGCGGGATGTGTCCGAGCTTGTCCTGAATCGAGTGCAACACGGGGAGCAATGCGCCAATTTTTCCCTGGTGGGATTCAATGACGGACTCCACAATTTCTTTAAGTGCAACAGCTGAAGAACTCATGATTTCAATCCTGCGAGCCAGACGAACTCAAGTCTTAAATACATAATCTTTAAAGGTATCGCGCAAATCCATCTTCTGAATTTTACCAGTCGCCGTGTGCGGAATTTCATCGACAAACTGAACGTCATCCGGCATCCACCATTTTGCAATCTTGCCGTCCAGATAGGCCAGGATTTCTTCCGCGGAAATCTCCGAACCCGGATCCCGGACCACGATCAACAAGGGCCGCTCACTCCACTTGGGATGCGGCAGCCCAATCACCGCAGCCTCGGTGACGCCCTGGCAGCCGACTGCGACATTCTCGATTTCAATCGAAGAAATCCACTCGCCGCCGGACTTGATCACGTCCTTGTCACGGTCGGTGATCTGCATGAATCCCAGCGGGTCGATGGTGGCGATGTCTCCGGTATCGAACCAGCCGTCATCGGTCAACACCTGCTCGTCAATCCTGTAATAGCCTTTTGAAACCGCGGGACCCTTGACCAGCAGGTGGCCGAAAGAACTGCCATCACGCGGCAGGTCACCGCCATCATCATCGACGATTTTCATTTCCACCATGTAGGGCGATCTACCCTGCTTTTCCTTCAGTTTCAACTGGGCTTCGCGATCCAGGCTGGAGGTGGCGTGTTTCATTTTGCCGACGGAGCCAACCGGTGACATTTCCGTCATGCCCCAACCGTGGATCAGCTCAACACCATAGTCCAATTCGAATTTCCGGATCATCATGGGCGGACAGGCAGCCCCACCCACCACCACACGATTCAGATAAGGCAGCTTCTTGCCGGTTTCCTCCAGATACTGGAGCAGGCCTAACCAGACCGTGGGTACCGCTGCTGTTGCGGTGACTTTTTCAGAGTCCAGCAGCTCATAAATACTCTCGCCGTCCATGCCAGCGCCCGGCATGATCATCTTGGCGCCTGCGGCGGGCACCGCGTAGGTCAGCGCCCAGGCGTTGGCGTGGAACATGGGCACAATGGCCAGGATCACGTCTTCGGAGGTCAGTCCGAAGACATCCGGCTGGTTGACCGTGAGCCCGTGCAGAACATTGGAGCGATGTGAGTACAGCACACCCTTGGGATTACCGGTGGTTCCCGAGGTGTAGCACAAGGCAGCCGCCGTGTTCTCATCGAAAGTTTTCCACTGGAAATCGTCATCGACGGCGCCAATCCAGTCCTCGTAGGCCACCGCGCCGGGCAGTGATGTTTCAGGCATGTGTTCTGCATCGGTCAGGACGATATACTTGCGCACCGTGCTGAAACGATCTTTCAAAGCCTCGACAATCGGCATGAACGTCAGGTCGACAAACATGATGTCGTCCTCGGCATGATTGACGATGTAGTCCAGTTGTTCAGCAAAAAGGCGGGGGTTGAGGGTGTGGCAGATGGCACCGTTGCCCATTATGCCGAACCAGGCTTCCATGTGACGCTCCGTGTTCCAGGCCATGGTGGCAATGCGGTCGCCCAGCTTCACACCCTCCAACTCCAGGGCCTTGGCTACTTTCAGCGAACGGGATCGCAAATCGGCCAGCGTGCTGCGCCGGATCGGTCCCTCAACACTGCGGGTCACGAGTTCACGTTCGCCGTGATTGAGCGCGCCGTGGTCAAGAATGGTATTGGTCAAAAGGGGGTAGTCTTGCATCAGGCCTAGCATATAAAAATCCTCTTTGGTTTCGATGGTGCTGTCTGCTTCTGCTCTGCGGGCTTGGGCTTGGGAAGCTCGCACCCTATATTGAATGATATTGGGCGTGCGGTGAAGTGTAACAGGCAAGACCACTCCACAATTCATGAATCAAAATCAGCCGGCATCATGGTTCACCAACCGTCAACCGGCAACAACACCAACAGGAAACCATCATGTACGATTGCACAAAGAATTACATCAACGGTGAATGGCTCAGCTCCGGCGCCGAAAATCTTCACGACATCATCAATCCGGCAACCGAGGAATCCATCGGTCAGGTCGCCTACGGAACAGCGGATGATGTAGACGCCGCCGTGGCGGCAGCGCGGACTGCATTCGAAGAATTTTCCCAGTGGACCGTTGCGCACCGCCTCGAGTGACTGAGTAATATCGAAAAAACCTATATGGCCCGCTATAACGATGTTGCCGATGCGATTACGGCAGAAATGGGTGCGCCCACCACGTTTTCGCAAAAAGCACAGGCAGCCACCGGAGTAGGCCATTTAAGGTCAACCATCGGAGCACTCCAGGCAATGGACCTGGAAGAAAAAATTGGCAATTCCACCGTACTGAAGGAACCCATCGGGGTCTGTGGCTTGATCACGCCCTGGAACTGGCCGATCAACCAGATCATGTGCAAAGTAGCCCCGGCCATTGCCGCCGGCTGCACGGTTGTTTTGAAGCCCAGTGAAATTGCACCGGCAAACGCCACCATCTTTGCAGAAATCCTTGACGCGGCAGGCGTCCCGGCCGGTGTATTCAACCTGGTACATGGCGATGGGCCCGGCGTGGGTTCCGCCATGTCTGCACACCCGGGAATCGACATGATGTCTTTTACCGGCTCGACCCGGGCCGGAATCCTGGTGGCCAAGGCAGCCGCCGATACCGTGAAACGGGTGGCGCAGGAACTGGGCGGAAAATCGGCCAACATCATCCTGGAAGACGCGCCGCTGGAAGCAGCCATCAAAAACGGCGTGATCGGCATGTTCGGCAATACCGGGCAGTCGTGCAATGCGCCCAGCCGAATGCTGGTACCCGAGAGCCTTTATGAAGAAGCCGTCGCTGTCGCGGCTGCCGTGGCAGAACGTGTTCAGCCCGGCGATCCCCAGGACCCCGCAACCCGCATGGGCCCGGTTGTCAGCGAAGCGCAGTACAACAAGATCCAGGGCCTGATCAAAAAAGGCATGGAAGAAGGCGC
>DAOWGA010000142.1 GCA_030637665.1 Lysobacterales bacterium
GGTGAAATATGTTGATTTGGGTCAATTGCCATGAGTGAGTTGAGAATAGAAGCCAGGTCGCTGAGCAAGCACTACGGAAGTCTGCGGGCTGTCGACCAGTTGAGTTTTGAAGTCGGGCCCGGGGAAGTCCTCGGCTTTCTTGGGCCGAATGGTGCTGGAAAATCAACCACCATGAAAATGCTGACGGGGTTCCTGGCGCCAACGGCAGGTACCGCCGTCATCAACGGTCATGACATCATCGATGACTCTCTTGCCGCGCGGCGATCGATTGGCTATCTGCCGGAAGGTGCGCCGGCCTATGGTGAGATGACGGTCAGAAAGTTTCTGGAGTTTATTGCCCGAGCCAGGGGTTTCAGGGGTCGGGAAGCCCTGGGCAAGGCCGGGGCCGCAATTGAACGCCTCAACCTGAGCACAGTTCCGGAGCAGCCAATCGAAACGCTGTCCAAGGGTTTCAAACGCCGCGTAGGACTTGCCCAGGCCATTCTTCATGATCCTCAGGTATTGATTCTGGACGAGCCGACAGATGGCCTGGACCCGAATCAAAAGCACGAGGTCAGACATTTGATCCGTGATATGTCCAGCGAGAAAATCATCGTCATTTCAACCCACATGCTTGAAGAGGTGCATGCCGTGTGTAACCGGGCGATGATCATTTCCAATGGCCGGTTGCTGGTGGATGACACGCCGGACGGCCTGATTGCCAGTTCACGCTACCACAATGCCGTGACACTGGTGGTCGAGCAGCCAGAGCGGGTTGCCAGCATTCTGAGTGAATTACCCCAGTCCCGGAAGGTCGAGTTGAGAGAGGGGGAGCTAACGGTGTTTCCAGCGCCGGGTGAGAGCCTGTTCGAGGTCATTTCTGACATGGTCCGGGAAAAAGGCTGGTCGGTCAGCGAACTTCGGCTGGAAGCTGGCCGCCTGGATGAAGTGTTTCGCCACGTAACCAGGGGGGAGGCTGCAAAATGAGCACCAAGGCTAATTCCGGCCTTTGGCCGGCCCTGAATGTAATGCGCCGGGAGTTGTCCGGTTATTTCTCAACACCGGTCGCCTGGGTATTCATCGTGATCTTCCTGGTGATGTCGGGAACGTTTACTTTTTATATCGGCTCCTTCTTTGAACGGGGAATCGCGGACCTGGCGCCTTTTTTCCAATTCCACCCGTGGCTATACCTTTTCCTGGTGCCGGCAATCGCCATGCGGCTGTGGGCTGAAGAAAGACGCTCCGGGACCATCGAGTTATTGCTCACCCTGCCTGTGACCACCGGCCAGGCTGTGCTGGGCAAGTTTCTGGCGGCCTGGTTGTTTATTGGCCTCGCTCTGGCGCTGACTTTTCCTGTTTGGTTGACGGTGAACTACCTGGGGGAACCCGATAACGGAATCGTTGCAGCGGGATACATAGGCAGCTGGTTGATGGCGGGGGGATTCCTGGCAATCGGCTCTTGCATGTCGGCCGTGACGCGCAATCAGGTCGTGGCCTTTATCCTGAGTGTGGCTGTCTGCTTTGGATTCATGCTCAGCGGATTACCCATGGTGATGAACCTGTTCACGGGCTGGGCCCCGCAGGCGCTGCTCGACGTGATCGCGGATTTCAGTTTCCTCGCCCACTTCGCGGCAATCTCCAAGGGAGTCATCGATCTGCGAGACCTGGTCTATTTCGGCCTGGTGATCACATTCTGGTTGTTGGCCAATACAATCGTACTTGAATTGAAAAAAGCGGATTGAGGGTATCAAGATGCAGAAAAAATCCTTTTACTCCATTGGATCGCTGGTATTGCTAATGCTGCTTTTTGTCGCCATCAGCATGCTTTCAGGAAGTGTGCTGAAGGGGATGCGGCTCGACCTGACCGAGAATGAGCTCTACACCCTCAGTGACGGAACCCGCAACATCCTCGCAGATCTGCAGGAGCCGGTAACCCTGTACCTGTTCTTCTCCCAGGCTGCCAGCAGTGATTTGCCGCAGATACGAAGTTACGCGCGGCGCGTGGACGAGATGGTGGAAGAATTCAGGAATCACGCCGGTGGCAAGCTGATCGTCCGGCGTGTCGATCCCGCACCTTTTTCCGAACAGGAAGACCAGGCCGCCGCTTTTGGCTTGCAGGCGGTTCCGGTGGGCGCCGGCAGAGATTCCCTTTACCTGGGTATCGCCGGCACCAATTCACTGGATGACATCCAGGCCATGCCTTTCCTGCAACCGTCCAAGGAGAAATTCCTGGAGTACGACCTGGCGAAGATGATTTCTTCGTTGGGCAGTCCGGAACGAAAGACCCTGGGTTTATTGAGCACGCTGCAAATGACACCCGGTTTCGATCCGGCTACCCAGAGCATGCGCGAAGCCTGGGTTGTATACGATCAATTGAGTCAATTGTTCAACATCGAGAGCATAGACCCAATGGCCGATGTATTGCCTGACAACATCGATGTACTGATGGTGGTCCATCCAAGGAACCTGTCGGAAAACATGATCTACCAGCTGGATCAGTTTGTTCTGGGTGGTAAGCGATTAATCGCATTCATCGATCCATTCGCGGAGTCCGACCGCGGTGATCCCAACGACCCCATGGCCCGGATGCAGGCCGGAAGTGCTTCGGACTTCGGGCCTCTGCTGAATAGTTGGGGCGTGAGCTTTGATGCAGCCCGTGTTATCGGCGATCTTCAGTATGGTATCGGTACCAGCCAGTCACGCCATATCGGCATACTCTCCGTCCCGGTAGACGGTTTGAACAAGGAAGATATTATCAGCGCAGACCTGGAACTTGTGAACCTGTCTTCGACCGGCTGGCTGGCGCCGCTGGAAGGCGCCGGCACCCGCTTCGAGGCCCTGGTGCAAAGCAGTGAAAATGCGGCGCCGATGGATGCCTCCCGCCTCAGGTTCCTGACCAACCCGGCTGAATTGATGAATGGATTCAATCCGAGCGGCGACCGTTACGCGCTGGTCACCCGGATTACCGGTCCGGCAAGGTCAGCAGTTACTGAAGCCCCCGAAAGTGCGGATTCCACCAGTCACCTGGCTGAATCAGGCAAGTTCGGGATCAACATACTCCTGTTTGCCGACACGGACCTCCTGACGGATCGCTTGTGGGTGCAAAAACAAGCCTTTCTCGGTGAGAGCCTGGTTTCCGCGTTCGCAGACAATGGCTCCCTGGTGGTCAATGCCGTTGACAATATGCTGGGCAACCAGGATTTGATCAGCATACGTACACGGGCCAGTTCCGGCAGGCCGTTCGAACGTGTGAACAACCTGAGAGTTGAGGCAGAGCGCAGTTATCGCGCCACTGAAGAACGCCTGCAGCAGGAGCTTGCTGAAACGGAACGTAACTTGACGGATTTACAGGCAGCCAGGGGTGATGGCGATCTGCTCGTCCTCAGCGAGGAGCAGCAAGACGAGGTCCAGCGGTTTATGGACCGCAGACTGGAAATACGCAAAGAGCTGAGACATGTACAGCATGACCTTCAACGTGATATCGACCGGCTCGGCACGCATCTCAAGCTGATCAATATCGCACTTGTGCCTGCCCTGGTCATGGTGGTAGCGCTGCTGTATGCCATCCGCCGGCGCCAGCGGCAGGAAATTTCCATGCGTACTGAGGGCCCGGCCTGATGAGCAAGAAACACTTTTCCTGGTTATTGATCGTGACTGCGGTGTTTGCCGCACTGGTGCTCCTGATTCCTGAAAAAACGGGCAAGGAAAGCTCATTAGGGAAGCATGCGCTGATGCCGGGCCTGGCCGCGGTTGTGAATGAACTGGATTACATCCGTTTGACGGCTGGTGGCGGGGAGGTCATCGCAACGCTGAAACGCAGCGACAGTCAATGGCAGGTGTCAGAAGCCTCGTCCTATCCCGCTGACTGGGTCAGGCTCAAAGCTTTGTTATCCGATCTGTCCCTGGCCGAGGTAGTCGAGGACAAGACATCGAATCCCGAATTCTATACCCGGCTCGGTGTTGAGGATGTTTCAACGGACGGCGCGAGCGGTGTGATGATTGAGTTCTCGGACGAGTCGGGTTTGCCCACAGTGATCGTAGGCAATCAGGCAACGGGCAGGGAAGGCCAGTTCCTGCGGCTGCACAAAGAAGACAAGAGCGTACTGCTTGACCGCAAACTGGATGTGCCCCGGGACAGAATGCAGTGGCTTGATCGGGACATTATTGACATCGCCGATAGTGAAGTCCTGGAAGTGACCAGCACGCATCCCGGTGGTGAAGTCCTGAGTGCCAGAAAGGCATCCGCCGACGATGCGGATTTCGAATTGCAGGGTATTCCGGAGGGTGGCGAGATCAAATCCAACTGGACCGTCAACTCGATGGGCGGCAGCCTGGCTTCATTAAGCCTGGATGAAGTCGTGCCTGACAGTGAAATCGACTGGTCGGAAGCTGTTGTGTTCACTGTGTTGACCGTCGATGGATTGCAGGTGAGTGTTGACCTGGTGTCGCGCGAGGAATCGCATTGGATCCGTCTGGTCGCAGCTGTCTACCAGCCTGACGAAGAGGGTGCCGGGCAGGAAAACGAACGGTTAAAACAAATCAATGACCGCGTAGGTGGTTGGGCCTACCGGATTCCTCAGCACAAGTACGATGCGATGACCAGGCGCATGGATGACATGCTCAAATCAACAGAAACACCCTGATTATGAGCTGGCGCGGAATTGCATTGATTGCCGCCCCTTACGGCCTGCTGGCGGTCGTGCTGGTCGCGCTCGGTGCACATCTCCTGCCGACGGATAAGCCCGACGTGCAAAA
>DAOWGA010000111.1 GCA_030637665.1 Lysobacterales bacterium
AGCTTCGGCCCTGAAAGCTGCTGGCGTGGAAACCGGCGACCGGGTAGCGGGCTACATGCCAAATCTGCCTGAAACTGTTATCGCGATGCTGGCAGCGACCAGTATCGGTGCAATCTGGTCGTCTTGCTCGCCCGATTTTGGAATCGACGGCGTGGTTGACCGGTTCGACCAAATCAAACCCAGGGTATTATTCTGCGCTGCCGCGTACAGCTATAACGGCAAAACTCATGATTGCCTGGACAAAGTCAAAAGCATCGTCAACGCGATCCCGTCAATTGAGAAAACGATCGTCGTGCCTTATGTGAACCCGGGAGCGAAGCTCAAGAAAATTCGCGCTGCAGTCTGGTTCGATGACTTCATCGACAAGGATGCAAGAGAAATTGATTTTGTCCGTCTGCCTTTCGATCATCCCGTCTACATCATGTATTCGTCAGGAACGACAGGGGTTCCCAAATGCATCACGCACGGCGCAGGGGGAACGCTGATTCAGCATCTGAAAGAGCTGGTGCTGCACACCAACCTCAGGCGCTCAGACCGTATCTGTTATTTCACAACCTGCGGCTGGATGATGTGGAATTGGCTGATGAGCAGTCTGGCGGTGGGCGCAACCATGGTGCTGTATGAAGGCTCACCCTTTTATCCGTCCGCTGCTGCGATGTTCGACCTGATCGATGAATTCGAAATCACGGTGTTTGGAACCGGCGCGAAAGCCATTTCCGGCTGGGAGAAGGCAGGTGTCAAACCACGTGAGACTCATCAACTGAATTCACTGGTCACCCTGCTTTCAACCGGTTCGCCGCTGTCTCCCGAAAGCTACGACTACGTATATCGTGAGATCAAGCAAAACCTCTGCCTCTCTTCCATTTCAGGCGGAACGGACATCGTGTCCTGCTTCGTTCCCGGTTGCCCAATTCTTCCTGTCTATCGCGGCGAAATCCAGTGTGCCGGCCTCGGCATGGCAGTAGAAATCCGGCGTGATGACGGCAGCGAAGCGGCTGTCGATGAAACGGGCGAATTGTGTTGCAGGCTGCCCTTTCCTGCCATGCCAGTGTTCTTCTGGGGTGATGAAAATGGCAGTAAATACAAGGCCGCTTACTTTGAAAAAATTCCCGGTATCTGGGCCCAGGGGGATTTCGCGAAGCAAACGGAAAACGGCGGCTATGTAATCTTTGGCCGCTCCGATGCCACGCTGAATCCCGGCGGTGTTCGTATCGGGACTGCGGAGGTATACCGGCAGGTGGAAAACCTGGACGAAGTACTGGAAAGCCTTTGCGTCGGACAGCAATGGGATGACGATGTACGGGTGGTCCTGTTCGTGAAGCTCCGCGAAGGCATCACACTGGATGAAGAATTGCAGGACAGGATTCGAAAAGCCATCCGGCAAAAAACAACCCCCCGGCACGTGCCGGCGCGCATCGTACAGGTTGCCGATATTCCCCGCACAATCAGTGGGAAGATCGTGGAACTGGCCGTACGAAATGTAATTCACGACCGCCCGGTTAAAAACATTGATGCCCTGGCAAACCCCGAGACTCTTGAGTTTTACAGGGATTTACCGGAACTCAGGTCCTGATATGGACAAGCTGGCAGCGCTGCGCGTCTCTTACCAGCAAGAACCTGCCGCCAAGTTGCTGGAACAAGGCGAAGATGTTCTTGCCGTATTCTAATTTGTCCTCTCACCCCTGGGCTCTTTTGATTCGAGGCATGTACCGGTAGCGCTGCCGCACCTGGGACAGTCGAAGCTGGTGGAAGTCTGGCAATGCGCGGGGCCCATCAAGACAGGCAGCTGGGATTTGTTGCGTTTCGCACAGGGCGAGCAATTGACCATGGGGCACATTGCCCTGGACCTCCGGGTTGAAGGTGATATGCGCAAAACAAGCCGGAAAGCATACGATATTTTGCAATCTTACCTGCAACAGTCTCCTCACCAGTGGCCACTCAAAATTTGGAATTATATCCCTGGCATCAACCAGGGAACCGGCGACGAGGAACTTTACCGCCAGTTCTGTCTGGGCCGTGCCGAGGCCGTCCTGATAGATCCGGGTGACCGCCCCCCGCTCCCGGCGGCCACGGCCATTGGCGCACCTGCTGGTGAGCCCGCGCTGCAAGTGTATTTCCTGGCCGCGGCTCTGCCCGGCCTGGACGTTGAGAACCCGCGGCAAGTCAGCGCATGGCGTTATCCGCGCCAGTATGGCCCCAAGAGTCCGCTATTCTCCCGCGGCACCATATTTCGCCTCAATGGCTCTCACCAATTCCTGATTTCCGGCACAGCCAGCGTCGTCGGGCACCAAACCCATCACGAGAACCAGGTCGCCAACCAGGTGAGTGAGTCACTGCGTAATATTCGCAGTCTGCTCGAAGAAGGCCATCGCCTGATGCGGGACTCCCACGCCATCCTGGACAGCGACGGAGTGCTAAAGGTATACGTCCGCAATCCGGGAGACCTGGAATTGATCCAGAGAACGCTGGACAAGGAAGCACCGGCGGAAATTCAGAAGATTTACCTGCAGGGCGACATCTGCCGCGAAAACCTGCTAACCGAGATCGACGGCATCGTCAATTGCCGCTCAGGGGAGTGACTCCCGGGACAGCGCGTAATCCAGTTCCGCGATCAGATCGTCCACATCCTCAACGCCAACTGACAGGCGAATCAGCGTATCGCTGATACCCAGGCGTTGGCGCTGTTCCTGTGGTACTGAGGCATGGGTCATGATGGCCGGGTGGTTGATCAGGCTTTCCACGCCACCGAGGCTCTCGGCCAACGCAAACAAGTCACATCGTTCCAGCATCCGGCGCGCTGCTTCCAGCCCACCCTTGATGTCGATACTGATGATGCCACCGCCCCGGCCATTCATCTGGCGCATGGCCAGTTGGTGTTGCGGGTGATTGGGAAGGCCGGGGTAAATAACTCGCTGAACCCGTGGATGCTGCTGTAGCCAGCGGGCGATCTTCAAGGCATTTTCACAGTGGGCTTCCATCCTGAGCGCAAGCGTTTTCAAACCGCGCAGGGCAAGAAAACTGTCGAAAGGGCCCTGTATCCCACCGGTGGAATTGAGCAGGTACCAGAGGCGCTCGGCCAGTTCCGGCTCATCCCGGACCACTACTACACCACCAATCATGTCTGAATGACCGTTCAGGTACTTTGTCGCCGAGTGCATGACGATATCCGCCCCGAGTTCAAGTGGGCGCTGCAGCATCGGGGTGGCAAATGTATTGTCCACAACCAGGATAGCCCCATATTCACGGGCAATTTCAGCCGCCTGCTCTATATCCACGATTTTCAGCATCGGGTTGGTCGGCGTCTCCACCCACACCATCCTGGTTTCCG
>DAOWGA010000243.1 GCA_030637665.1 Lysobacterales bacterium
CCGTAGATGCTGAAGTTATCTCCAGCACCTTTGACGAGCCAGCTTCACGCCACGTTCAGGTGGCGGAAATGGTGATTGAACGAGCTAAACGCCTGGTCGAACACAAGCTGGACGTGGTGATCCTGCTTGATTCCATCACCCGCCTGGCTCGCGCCTACAATACGGTCGCGCCCTCTTCGGGCAAGGTGCTGACCGGTGGCGTGGACGCCAATGCATTACAGCGGCCGAAGCGTTTCTTTGGCGCTGCCCGTAATGTATCTGAGGGTGGCTCGCTGACTATTATCGCCACAGCCCTGGTTGAAACCGGCTCCAAGATGGACGAGGTCATCTACGAGGAATTCAAGGGCACCGGTAACATGGAGGTTCACCTCAGCCGCCGCATTTCCGAACGCCGCACCTATCCGGCCATTGACATCAATCGTTCCGGCACCCGTCGTGAGGAACTTATGATTGAGCAGAACCAGTTGCAGAAAATGTGGATCCTCAGGAAGCTGTTGCACCCGATGGACGAAGCTCAGGCCATCGAATTCATGCTGGACAAATTGAAAGCGACCAAGACCAACAAAGAATTCTTCAATTTCATGAAGCGTTAATCTGAACTTTGCGGGATTTATCTGGCATCATTATCCGTTGCCGGAATGGGTACCGGCCAGTGGATAATTCAATTTCCAAAAGACTTCTTTTTTTCATTCAACTGCTGACAGTTTCCTGCAGTGTGCTTGCGGCCGGGCCGGGGAGCACTGAAGACAAGGGCTTACTGGACATCAGTATAGATCCTGAGACCGGCTCTGTTTATCTTCACCTGGAAACATTTCCAGCTGAATTTCTGTACGTACCCGCACTGCAATCCGGTGTGGGATCCAACGATCTTGGCCTGGACCGGGGTCAACTTGACCGTAGCCGCTGGATTCGTTTCGAACGCTACGGAAATCGCGTGCTAATGCTGGAGCCAAACCTTAAGTTCCGTGCTGATACGGAAAACAGTTACGAGCAGCGTGCCGTAAGTGAAGCATTTGCCCAGTCGGTGCTGGCCGGGTTTGCAGTTGATAATTCGGCACAGAGCAAGGTACGGATAGACCTGACCCCATTGCTATTGTCGGATATCACGAGAATTTCTGCGCAAATCTCTGAACTGGAGCAGGGCAGCTTTGAATTGGATCCAGACCGTTCGGCGGTAGATTCGGCGGCCATCAGGAACTTTCCGGAAAATACACTGATTCCGGTGATACTTACATTTAAAGGCAGCACGCCCGGCCTATTTATACAGGACGTCACGCCCACTGCTGACTCCCTCACAGTGCGCGTTATTCACCAGTTCATCAAGTTGCCTGAAAACGATTTTCGGCCACGACGCTTTCATCCACGCTCTGGATATTTTGCACTGGAGTACCGTGATTATGCCGCAGCCCTGGACGAGCGTCTGGACAAGCACCTGATTTACCGGCACCACCTCAAGCTCGGCGAAACTCTGACTTACTACGTTGACAATGGAACACCGGAGCCTATACGCAGTGCATTACTGGAAGGCGCATCCTGGTGGGTGGATGCTTTCGAGGCTGCCGGATTCGAAAGTGGATTCCGGGTGGAAGTGCTGCCCGATCATGTGGATCCACTGGATGCCCGCTACAACGTCATCCAGTGGGTCCATCGATCCACCCGTGGCTGGTCCTACGGCAGCAGCGTTTCCGACCCCCGGACCGGAGAAATTCTTAAAGGCCACGTCAGTCTCGGATCCTTGCGTGTCAGGCAGGATCAGATTATTGCAGAGGCGCTTACTGCACCATTCACCGGAAAAAATGAAAGAGTGTCTGCGGCACAGGACATGGCACTCGCCCGGCTCAGTCAATTGTCGGCGCACGAAGTCGGCCACACTCTTGGCATCGACCACAATTTCTCTGCATCATTCTCAGGCGATGCGTCGGTCATGGACTATCCACATCCCGCTCTCTACCTGGATGAGAGCGGTTCCGTGCGGCTGGACAGGGCCTACAAAACCGGTATCAGTCCCTGGGATATCCTGACAGTCCGCTATGGCTACACGCCATTCCCGGTGGAGGATGAAGCCAGTGGCTTGAGAGCCATTCTCGATGAAGCCGAGTCCAAAGGCATTGCCTTTATCACCGACCAGGATGCCAGGGTTCCCGGCAGCGCTCACCCGACCTCCCACCTTTGGGACAATGGCCAGGATGTTCTTGGCAGGCTGGATGAACTACTGAAAATCCGCCAGGCCGGGCTGGAGAATTTTTCACCTGCTGTCATTTCCGAAGGGACGCCCCTGTTTGAAATGGAAAGACGACTGGTGCCGGTATACCTGTTGCATCGATACCAGATTGAGGCTGCAGCCAAACTGTTGGGCGGCCTGTATTACGACTATCGCCTGAAAGGAGAGGCAGCACCCGCCCTGCGCCCGGTTACCGCAACAATGCAGAATGAGGCGCTTCTCAGCCTGGTCGAACTACTGCAGCCCGGAGCACTGGCACTGCCGGAAAACCTGCGCTACCTGATCCCGCCGCCGGTGGCCGGGTACGCCAGAGACCGGGAGTTTTTCGCCGGCAGCACCGGCACGAGCTTTGATCACCTGTCGTCAGCCCGTGCCGGAGCCGACCTGGTTATCAGGGAACTACTGCAGCCGCAGCGCCTTGCGCGGCTGGCGGAACAGCACGCACTCGAACCGGGCCTGCCGGGCGCATCCAGGGTCATTGAGGCCCTTCTGGAGGTCAGCTGGGAAGCCACCGCACCACGCGATCCCTACCTTGCAGCAATCCAGGAAGAGGTCGAATGGCGTGTCCTGCGTGGATTGATGGCTTTGTCGGCTGACAACACGACAAGTGACCGTGTCCGCGAAAACGGAGTTGCCACTTTGGTCCATCTTTCCAGACTGCTGGAGGCCAGGGCGCGCAAGGGCGACGGCCACGCCGCCAGCGCCGAAATTGAGATCCGCCGATTCCTCCAGCGCCAGCCGGCCGAACAAACGACGGCACCTGATCCGGCGCCACCCGGGTCACCGATCGGTTAGCTGATTTTCACCCGCGCTCTACATGAACCACCTGCAGGCGCGCATTTTGGGTCACACCTGCAACAACCTGCGTCCGGGTGATCCCCGTGACTTGCTCAGAGCAGGTC
>DAOWGA010000310.1 GCA_030637665.1 Lysobacterales bacterium
AGGGGCCGATTCTTCGCAAGCAAGTCAAGGAGCTTGCTGATTTCATCGAGAATCGTCTGCTGGAATCCCTCGACAGCGAACCCACCAAGGCGCGCAGGGATGCGATCGGAAAAAGCACGCAGGATGAGATTGAGGGCATCACCTCACCGTTGGAAAATGAACTCAAGACCAATGACCTGGCGTTGGTTCGTCTGCAATCAGGACCGGTTTCGCGAACGGTCATATTTCCCCAGGTGGATGGCCACCCGGTTCCACCGGAAGAATTGGCGCAACTGTTGAAAGCCGGCAAAATAACTGAAGCGGACCTGAAGGCTTTCGAAAAGAAAATCAAACAATTCGCACCGCGCCTTCGGAAAGTGTCCCACGCAGCCAACAAGGCCTGGCAGCAAGGCATGCGAAACATGCGCGAATTCATTGAAAATGAAGCCCGCTCCACCCTGCAAGACTTCACGGCTGCACTTCTGGGCGAACTGCCCCAGCCGGAAGTTGCGGAATTCATCTCGGAAGTCATCAACGATGTGATAGAAAACCGCCTCGATGCAGAGGCTGTACAAAACCAGCCACCACCACAAATCCTGTATAGCGTGAACGTGATCTGCACTCACGATGGAGACTCATCCCCCGTGGTGACTGAATACACACCTTCGGTAATGAATCTGCTGGGTACCGTGGAGCCGGAGTTCATCGGCAGTGGCCAGATGGTCACCAATTACCGCGGCATCAGGGCCGGCGCACTGGTCCGCGCCGACGGCGGTTACCTGATTCTCAATGCCCGGGATGTCCTGAGTGAACCCGGCGCCTGGCGCATGATGATGCGCGCATTGCGGACAGGCAAATTGGAAATCGTCCCCAGTGAAGTAGGCTGGCTTATGCCCATGCAGTCGTTGAAACCCCAGGCCATTGATATATCGGTGCGCATCATCCTGATCGGCAGCAGTTATCTTTACTACCAACTTGACCAGGTGGACCAGGATTTCACCAACCTGTTCAAGGTCCTGGCGGACTTCAACTCCGAAATTGAACGATCTGAACTCGGCGTCAGCCAGTACGCGGGTGTGGTGGCCCGTATTTGCCAGGAGGAAGAGCTGGCTCATTTTGACGCTTCCGGTATTGCCGCCCTGGCCGAACACGGCGCACGGATCGCATCGCGCAAAGGGAAAATCACTGCACGATTCGGGCGCATCGCGGATATTGTTCGTGAAGCTTCATTTCTCGCCAGAAAGGCCGGTGCTGAGCTGGTAAACCGGGATCAGGTCGAGGAAACCATCAGGCGAACCAGGTACCGCGCCAGCCTGCCTTCAAGCCGCTTCCAGGAGCTGATCAGCGACGGCACCATCATGGTCCAGACCAGTGGCGCTGTTGTTGGCCAGATAAACGGCCTGGCTGTGATCAATGCCGGCCAGCTGACTTACGGTTTCCCGGCCAGAATCACAGCCACTATTGGCGCCGGGCGCGCCGGCGTGATCGATATCGAAGGCGCCGCATCCATGTCCGGCGCAATTCATACCAAGGGTTTTCATATTCTCGGCGGATTGCTGCGCCACCTGATGCAGACTGACCATCCGCTGACCTTCAGTGCTTCTATCGCATTTGAACAAAGTTACGGCGGAATAGACGGCGATTCCGCCTCCGGGGCCGAGATTTGCTGCCTGATCAGCGCCCTGACCGGGGTACCCATCCGGCAGGGCCTGGCCATGACCGGCGCCATTGATCAGCATGGCCACATCCAGGCCATCGGTGGCGTGAATGAAAAAATCGAAGGGTTTTTCGACGTTTGCCTGCCCCTGGGACTCGATGGGGAGCACGGTGTCATCATCCCCTCGGCAAACGCCGGCGACCTGATGCTGCGCAAGGATGTAATCGCTGCCTGCAGCGACGGCCGCTTTCATATCCATGCCGTTAAAACCGTCAACGAAGCCCTGGAGGTGCTGACCGGGAGAATAGCGGGCCAGCCCGATGAGCAGGGTCATTTTCCAGAGGATTCACTGCTCGGACTTGCCCGGTCAAAGGCCACCGAGTATTGGAACAAGACCATGAACCTTCCCTTCAGCGACGATGATGAAAAATCAGATAAGGCGGATTCCTGAGCGTGTTTCGCTCTTTCTTCATCTCAGGCTTCACCGCTTATGTGGTTCTCGCACTGGTTTACGCGGTGGTGCAGTTGATTCGCGGCATGGACCCGCTGTTCGCGTGGCTGGGCCTGGCGCTCGCCGCCGGGGCCCCGGCCGCTTTCCTGGCCTGGCTGTACATCGCCGGCCGGGCCCGCACGTCGGCGCACCCGGTAGCAGTAAGCGTGGCGTGCGGCCTTGGAACTGCGATCACCATGGCGGCAAACTGGCGCTATGAAGCAGCCAGCGGGACCATACACGTCTGGGCCGGCCTTTGCCTGCTGGCCTGGTTTATTTATCTCAGGTGGTATTCGGTATTTGCCAAACGAAACAGCACAGCCCTGGCGCCGGGAGCTGTGCTTCCGGAATTTGAACTGCAGTCATCGCAAGGCGAAACGGTGTCATCCACCCGGTTCCGGGGCAAGAACCATGTCTTTGTTTTCTATCGTGGAAACTGGTGTCCTTTGTGCTCCGCTCAAATTGCTGAGTTGGCTGAGCAGTACCGGGAATTGCAAGCCCTGGGGGCTGAAGTCATTCTCGTCAGCTCCCAGCCGCAAAGTCACAGTCTTCGCCTGGCAAAAAGATTTGATGCGCCCATGCAGTTCTTTCGCGATGTAAGCAATTCCGCGGCTGAAAAGCTGGGCATTCTGGCTTCATTTGGCACACCCCTGGGATTTCAGTTGCTCGGCTACAGCACTGATACGGCCATGCCCACTGTGATCATCACGGACGAGGGCGGAAAAATACTTTATTCAGATGCAACAGACAATTACCGGGTGCGCCCCGAGCCCGAACTGTTTCTCAATGTCCTGCGAGAGCATACGCCGGCCAAGTTGTGAATCCCGGGAGCGGCACATGCCTTCCCAGATGTCATCGTTGATCGCAGTAAAAACGCATTTTTCGTGGCCTCAAAAGAGCAGATTTTTTCGTAGCTTGCTTTATAATGACCGCGGCACCCACAAGGAGAAGCAAAATGCGCCGACTTATTTTCATCCTGTTAATTCTTGTACCCATGGCAGCGAGTGCACAGGAATCCAGCTCCGGCGGCCCCCTGTTCATGAAAGACATGCTGGGAGACCGTGAATTTTTCGATCCGTGGGGGGTCGGGATTGATATTTTTACCATGCAGCAGGACTACGGGATCGTCAGCCTGGATTTCCAATTGCCCGGTGTGGAAATTGGCGATGCCAGCCTGATCGGCGTGACCAACGACCTTCAGAGTTATGACCTGAAGTTTGACGCCTGGATCACACCCTTCCTGAACGTTTTTGCGCTGGTTGGAAGACTCAAAGCCGATACCTACGTTGACTTCAGCAATTTACCTATCCAGGGGTTACCCTTTCCCCTGAGTGCTGTGCAGGTGTCTTATGACGGCACGGTTTACGGCGCCGGTTTCAACCTGATTTACGGAACGGACAAGTGGTTCGTAGCGCTCAACAACACCTGGACTGACGCGAGCCTGAGTGGAGATTTCGACTCATCCGTCTCTGCGTACACAGCGCAACCACGAATCGGCCTGATAAGGGACAAGTGGACATTTTATGCCGGCGGAATGTATCTCGATACGCAGGAGAAACACAGCGGGACCATCCAACTGCCGATTCCAGGCTTTCCGCCCGTTCCATTCAACGTGGAACTGGAAAGCGCCGAGAATTGGAATTACGCCGTGGGCGTTATGCATGTGTTCAGTCCCAAGGCGCAGGTGCTGCTGGAATACGGCTTCGGTGACCGCACACACACCCTGCTCAACTTCACCTACAGGTTCTGAGTGCACGGCAGGTTCATCAATTTGGCATTGTTGAGCCTGGCACTTTTCGCAGCGCCGCAGTTTTGTGGCGCCTATGAAACTGACCAATTCAGCAACCGCCTCGAGCCGATCGAGGATTCCACTGAACTGCTGGATGGAAGGGTCAACCTTTCGATTCAGACCGCCGCGGCCGATTGGAAAGGCCCCCGCAATGACTGGAAATTCGTCACGGCCATTTACCATGATCTCGGCGGCCATCACTGGGTAGACAAGATCGAGCGCTGGGTGATGGATTCGGATGAGGTGGAACACCTGCAACCGTCGCGCCGGGAATCCATCTACCAGGGGCATCCAATCTGGGCAACCCGGGTGGCGGCCGCATTTGGTGTTGGACCAACCATCAAGGTCAACGGGCAATTGATCGGCTCAGACAAGCTGGGACATTTTTTTTCCCAGGGAAGGAAATTCTATCGTCGTTATTTGAGGTCCCTGGACGAGTCCGTGGCTGCCGAGCATTCGGCCTATACGGAGCGGGCCTTGTTTGGCCAGATGACCACCGGTGTTTATTCCAATGCAGACCTTGTCGCCAATTATGAAGGATTCCTGTTCTATTTGAGTCTGTTCGAGGACGACATCGTAGCCGGCAAGAAGGCAATCCTGACCTGGCAGGACGATCACTGGGTCATTCAGCGCTCCTTTACCTGGGCCGATCACGTGAACGAATACTGGGACGAAGCCCTGAACATCAATCACTATGACAAGATCCTGCACCCCTACATGAAAGAGCGCTTGCAGACATTTTGCGGTGACTTTTTCCGTGCGCCGGAGATGTACACCATCGAGGATGAAGATCTCCTCAAAGAGCGTTATACGCATCTTCAGCTAAGAGACACCTCGGACCTGCGCCTCGACCGCTTATGCCCGGTGCATCCGGAATACTCAATCAGCGGAGCGGCTGGAGAGTCGCAGTGAAGCTGGCCTGATCCAGGGTGTTCTCCAGGATCGTAACAAGTGGAAACGATTCCCCCATATACGCCTTTACTTCGTCCATCTCCCCGGGTGGAATGTGCACTGCAATCTTGTGCGGCGCAGCCAGAAACCTGTTGATCAACTGGTTCCCCGGTCCTGGCTGAAAATACCAAAACGGTATCAGGGCTACGTCAATTTCAATTTTATCCAGCCCGGCCTTGATGTAATCCGCAGGATCCATCGCCGCATCGCCCACGTGGAGCACTTTCATATCCCCTA
>DAOWGA010000072.1 GCA_030637665.1 Lysobacterales bacterium
TTTCGATCGCCTCGATACACTCTTCGGCCGGACCGACCACAAACCGGTCGATTCGGTGTCTTTCGAATACAAAGTCCTCCTCACCCTGGATCCCGGCGAGGCTTGGCTCCAGTTCGGTGATAAACCTGGGCACTTTCTGAAAATACATCCAGTGGTCGGCCCGGACCTCCGGCCACCAGACTTGCTCAACTTCGTCCAGGGAATCCGCAATCCAGCCATCCCGCAACAGCACCACCGAGGTCTTCTCTTCGGTGCCATACTCCGCGGCAGCCTCGCGGTAAACTTCCGCCCAGTGCTTCAGCACTGCGATGTTGTGCAGCGGGTCGGTCGGCCATGGGCAGCCGTGCCGGGCAGCCCTCTTTACTCCCACATTCGACATGGCGCCAATCCACAACTTTGCGTTCAGGGGTGGTGGCGTGATCTTTCCCCTGGAGTGAAAATGCTCCCCCTGAAAGTCAAACGCCTTGCCGGTCCATGCTTCCCTGAGCAATTCAATGGCCTCGGTGAAGCGGCCGACCTGGTCCTTCTTCTCCAGGCCCATGAGCTCGAACTCGGGCTCGAAGTTGCCGAGGCCTACGCCCAGTCTGAGCCGTCCCCCTGAGATCTGGTCTACGACCGCACTCGCCTCGGCTGTTTGGATCGGATTGTAGAACGGCAGCAGGTGAACAGTCGTTCCAATATGTATGCGTTCGGTGGTGGCCGCCAATGCGCCCAGCAACGGAAATGGGCTGGGCAGATAGGCGTCATCCATCATGTGATGCTCCGGCAGGAAAACGCCGTCGAAACCCGCCTCTTCCGCTACTTGTGAAGCACGGATGGTCTCCCGCATCCGCCGGCCGATGTGTTCCCCGCGAGGGGGATCCTGAATCCGGAACAGCACCCCGAACTTCATACATGGTTCCTGCTTGTTGTCATATTTACAGAAAATTTGACTAATCATGGCGTTTGTACGAATATAAAAACCGCCACGTATGTCTATTTTAGTTACATTATCATGAAAAGCAATAATCAGGCTGTAAAATGACTCATAATCACCCTATAGCTATTGAAAATAG
Source organism: Lysobacterales bacterium (assembly GCA_030637665.1). Lineage (GTDB taxonomy): Bacteria > Pseudomonadota > Gammaproteobacteria > Xanthomonadales > SZUA-36 > JAJRRA01. The sequence goes on from DAOWGA010000072.1 coordinate 1,056, forward strand.
TGGCTTCAGCCTTCTAATGAGCATAATGATCCGGTCGCAACCCTGATATTAAATTAGACAGCCATGATTGCATTTATTCTATCCATCCCACGATTTTTTCCGCCCAGGTGGAGGTCGTGAAATACTTCTGCGGTGTTGACACTGGCGGGACGTTCACTGATTGCGCCGTCATTGATGAAACCGGAAAAATTACCATCGCCAAGCGCCCCTCTACGCCGGAAGACTATTCCGCCGGGCTTTTCGACGCGCTCGAGGCCTGCTCGGCTCGAATTGGCATCAGCCTTGAAAAACTGCTGGAAAACACGGAGCACCTTTTTCTGGGAACCACCGTGGGCACCAATGCGCTGGTACAGATGAAGGGGGCAAAAAAACGACTAAAAACCACAAACGGACACAAGGACAGCCTTGCCATTATGCGCTCGGCCGGCCGCTCCGCCGGGCTGCCGGTTGAGAAACTTTTGCACGTCTCCCGCCACCAGAAACCTCCACCGCTGATTCCCCGGCAATTGATTCACGAGGTGAGTGAAAGGATGGACTGGAAGGGTGCTGTCTATCTCGAACTGAACGAATCGGAAGCGGAACAGGCCATCCGGTCTCTTGTCGAGCAGGACATAGAGGCCCTCGGCATTTGCCTGCTGTGGTCCATCGTCAACCCGGAACATGAGAAAAGACTGAAGGCCATGGTCAGGAAGTTCGCTCCCGGTATCTTCGTCAGTTGCTCACATGAACTGATCGCAAAAAGAGGGGAGTATGAACGGGCCGTAGGCACAGCCATCAACTGTTTCATCGGCCCGACGATGAAGGAATATGTCGAGAAAATTGAGCAACGGGCCTCGTCACACGGTTACACCAGGCCCCTCCTGATGCTGCAGGTGACGGGCGGTGTTGTCCCCTCGCGTGAGGTCATCCAGACCCCCTTGTACACGATCGGTTCCGGCCCCGCAGCGGGCGTCACCGGGAGTTGCTTTCTCTCCAACGCCATGGGTTATACAAATACCATCGTTACCGACATGGGGGGTACCAGCTTTGAAGCAGGCATCATTTACAACGGCAATCCGTTGACAGCCTCGGAAACCATCATCAATCAATATGTCTTCTCAATGCCCCGGCTGGATGTGGAGTCCATTGGCAGCGGTGGCGGTTCGATCGTGTGGGTGGACGAAATCAGCGGAACGCTCAGGGTCGGACCCGAAAGTGCAGGCGCGGATCCGGGCCCTGCCTGCTACGGTAAGGGAAACAGGCCTACGATAACCGACGCCAACCTGATCCTGGGTTACCTCAATCCGGACAACTTCCTTGGCGGAAAGATGCGCCTGGACCGGGACAAGTCAATCAAAGCCATGAGTCCGCTGGCGGACAAGCTGGGCATGGAGGTAGACGAGCTTGCAGCCGGCGCGGTCAGAATCGCTGAAACCAAGATGGCTGAACTCATCCGGCAGATGACCCTGCAGCGCGGCCTCGACCCCCGGGAGTTCGTGATTTTTGCCTACGGCGGCGCGGGGCCGACCCATGCCTGTGAGTACACAAGGGAATTGGGCATCAGCCGCATCGTGATTCCGTTGGGGACCATTTCTTCAGCCTGGTCGGCGTTCGGAACACTGTGTGCGGACATCCTGCACGTCTACGAGAAAAGTGATTTCCTGGCCCAGCCCTTCGACCTGGAACACATTAACCAGACCTTCGCGGAACTGGAATCGACAGGCCGGAAACAGCTCGAGGAAGACGGCGTCGATCCTGAACGAATGGTGTTTCAGCGTTTTGTCGAAGTGAAGTACCGGATGCAGATTCATCAATTGCCGGTTCCCCTTCCTGAAGGCAAGTTGAACGAAGATGACCTGGTTCATCTCGTGCAGCGATTCGAAGATATCTATGAGAGCTTCTACGGTAAGGGTTCAGCCTACCGGGAAGCAGGAGTTGAGATAGGTCTGTTCAAGGTCAACGCCATCGGAGAGATGGTCAAACCGTCCATTCCCGAACAGGCACCGATAAAAGAAGAGCCGCGTCCGAGCCAGCGGAAGATATACTGGCGCGAACGCGGGGAAGCCGTGGATACCCCCGTATATGCGGGACCAGACCTGGGTCCCGGCCATGTCGTGCCTGGACCGGCAGTGGTTGAATTTCCTGAAACAACCATCGTGATTCAGCCCTTTGCGAAAGCCGTCGTGGATGGTTCCGGTAATTTCATCATTGATCTGGATGCGGAGGAGTCGTGAGCGCACAAGGCGAAATCAAGTGGGATGGAAAAATCTTTCCCTATGTTCCTGCCGATCCCCTGCAGATTGATCCCGGCATCAGGCTGCACAATAGCGTGGCAGAAAATCTCGATCCGATTTCATTCGAAGTCATCCGCTACGCCATGTGGAATATCAACGTGGAGCAGGGAAATACGCTGTTACGCATATCCGGCTCACCGATTGCCGCCTACGGCCATGATTTCAATCCCTGTCTGCTGGATGAATCCGGGGATTTCGTGTTCTTTGGCCCGTTCCTGCAATACCTGTCGTCAGCGAGCGGGTCCGCAGTTAAGTGGACGCTTGAGCACCGATCCACCAATCCGGGCATCAGCGATGGCGACATCTTCCTGACCAACGACCCGTGGGTGGGCGCCATTCACCAGGCCGACGTATGCATCTTTGCGCCCCTGTTCTGGGAAGGTGAATTGTTCTGCTGGTTCGCCAATACGCTGCACCAGTGGGACCTGGGAGGAACGACGCCCGGCGCGTTCAACCCGATTTCACAGGACGTGTTCTGGGAAGCCGGCTGCATACCCCCGATCAAGATAGTCGAACAGGGCGTGATCAGAAAAGATATCGAGGAGGAATACACCCGCCGCTCGAGAATGCCGGACCTGGTGGCGCTGGACCTCAGGGCGCAGATTACCGCCTGCAATGTCGCCCGCGAGCGGATGCAGCAGCTGATAGAAAAATACGGCCCGGAAGTAATAAAGGGGGTCATGAAAAAACTGCAGGACAATTCCGAGATCTCCTTTGTGAAGCGGCTGGAAACCATTCCTGATGGCACCTGGGCTGAGGAATCGTGGGTGGAACTCAGCCGCGAAGGTGACCGCAGTGTCTACCGCAACGTGGTGCGCCTGACCAAAAAAGGTGACAGGCTGATTTTTGATAACGAAGGCACGGCGCCACAAATCGGCTCCATCAATTGCGCGGCCATCGCCTGGAAAGGCGCGATTGCCTCGATGATTTCCGCACAGATGCTGTTTGACCAGATGTTTGTCATCGAAGGCGCCTACCGGCACATGGAATTCAGATCGACCCCCGGTACCCTGACTTGCGCAAAGTTCCCGGCTGGCGTGGTTTCCGCACCCCCCACCGTGCTCTTGCAGACCATCGGACTGGCCGGCCTGGTTATCTCACGAATGCTTTATTGTTCAACGGATGAGATCCTGCAAAAGGAAGTGCAGAGCTGCATGGGAACTTTGTGTTTCCCCATTGATGCGATCGCAGGCATTGACCAGAGAGGAAACGACTATGCTTCCTTCCTGCTGGACCCGGTTGGCGGCGCCCTGGGCGCACTGTCCTGGAAGGATGGCGTGAACACCGGTGGCTGGCCGTGGGACCTGCAGAGCACGATGCCAAATGTCGAAGATAATGAAATCTTCTATCCCCTGCTCTACCTGTGGAGGAAAGAAATCCCCAACTCCGGCGGAAGCGGCAAATTCCGGGGCGGAAATGCTGCTGAAATTGCCTATGTCGTGAACGACAGTGATGCCATCACGCACTACACAACCGGCGGCCACACGATCATACCCGGACCCAGTCTCTATGGCGGAGATCCTACATCGAGAACCCGGTACCTGCTGATCCGCGAAGCAGCCGTGCATGAAACCGCCACGGTCAATGGCAGGATGCCGGCAGATCTGGAAGAACTCGGTGGTGAACTTACCAACGTGTCACCAAAGACGGGTGGCATTGTGCAGGAGTCGGGAGACGTCTTTTCATTGGCCTGGACATCGGCAGCAGGGTATGGCGATCCCCTGGAAAGAGACCCTCTACGGGTCGTCCAGGACATCGACAACGCCTACATCAGCCGCGAATGGGCGATGGAGAGAAA
>DAOWGA010000209.1 GCA_030637665.1 Lysobacterales bacterium
CCTCGCCCTGGTAACCGGTACCAACGGCAAGTCGACAACGGTGCGCATGACGGCATCCATCATGAACGCAGCCGGCTACAAAGCGGGGCTGACCTCCACTGACTTTATCCGCGTCGGCGACCGGACCATTGATACCGGAGATTATTCCGGCACCGGCGGCGCCCGTATGCTGATGCGCCAGCCGGACCTTGAAATGGCCGTGTTGGAGGTCGCACGCGGCGGGTTGTTGCGCAGGGGGCTTGGTGTGGAGCGAGCCCGGGTAGCAGTGGTGACGAATGTCGCGGCAGATCATCTTGGTGATTACGGGATCAACACCGTGGCAGAACTGATCCCCGCAAAATTTATCGTTCGCAAGGCCTTGCAGGCCGATGACCCGCTGATACTCAATGCTGATGACGAGGGTGTGGTTGCCTTCGCTGACTCGCTCGCCAACAAGCTGGTGTGGTTTAGTCTCGATCCTGCCAACGCCGTAGTCCAGGCGCATCTCTGTGCAGGAGGGACTGCCTGCTATCTGAAAGACGGATGGCTGTTTGCAGCTACAGGCGGCGATGATGGTTTGATTGAAAGAAAAGTGGTCGCGGTGGAAGACATTCCTCCGGCCAGGGGCGGTATTGTGCGCTACAACATTGCCAATGCGCTGGCCGCAACTTCCATTGCAATCTCACTGGGAATTCCTGATGAAGCCATCCGGCACGGACTGTCTGAATTCAAAGGTGATGAACATGACAATCCCGGGCGTGGTAACTGGTTCGAACACCAGGGAATTAAAATCCTGGTGGACTTCGCTCACAACGAGCACGGCATGAGCGCGCTGGCCGAGACGGTCCGGCAGCTTGAAGCTGACCGCATCGTGCTGCTAATGGGGCAGGCCGGTGACCGTCTGGACAAGGATATCGGGGACCTGACGCGGGCGGCCTGCTCCATGCAGCCTGACCGTATGCTGGTGTCTGAGTTGCCCGGATATGAAAGAGGCAGGGAACCGATGGTCGTACCCGGCCTGATTCGCGAAGCAGCCATCGAAGCGGGCGTGCCCGCGCAATCGATAGAAATCCTGCCCTGCCCGAAAGAGGCAACTCAACTGGCGCTCAAGCAGGCCAGGCCGGGAGATTTGCTGGTGCTTTTGGCACTCACACAACGGCAGGAGGCCCTGGCCCTGATTCACGATTTTCTGAACGATGATGGCTAAACTCTACTTCAACTACTCGGCGATGAATGCCGGCAAGACGACCATTCTGCTCCAGTCTGCGCACAACTACCGTGAGCGCGGCATGACGCCCCTGTTGTTTACGCCGGCCCTGGATGACCGTCACAAGGCAGGCGTCATCAAGTCCAGAATTGGCCTTGAGGCCGCTGCCGTTGCCTTCAACAGGGACGATGACCTGTTCGACTGCGTACAACAGCATCTCGAGAAAGAAAATATCCACTGTGTGCTTGTCGATGAGGCACAGTTCCTGAGTCGCGACCAGGTGTACCAGCTGACCGAGGTTGTAGACAGGCTCAATATCCCGGTTCTTTGCTTCGGACTGAGAACGGATTTTCAGGGCGAGCTGTTCGAAGGCAGCCGGTATTTGCTCGCCTGGAGTGACCAACTGGACGAGCTGAAGACCATTTGCCACACTGGTAAAAAAGCCACAATGGTGGTACGTGTCGATGACAATGGTTATGCCCTGAGGGAGGGTGCGCAGGTGGAAATCGGAGGTAACGAACGTTACATATCCGTCAGCCGGAGAGAATTCAAGGAAGTGTTTTTTGGCGGTAAACCGATCAGGTTGATCGATCCCCTGGAAAAGCAACTTGCGGAGAGAGAAAAAGACTCCCAGAAACAACTGCTAGAATAGCAGCCATGCGTTTTCTCATTGTCCTGATCATCGTCCTGCTACTCGCGGTGGCCTGGTGGCCGGAACCACCGGTACCGGCCGTCGAAGACACTTTCATCGGCCCCCAGCTTGAACCCCTCAACAAAGCCAAGGGCTTCGAGCAGGACTACCTGGAAGGGCTGGACAAAAGGAAAGAGCAGATGGAAAAGCAGGCTGACGGCGGCTAGTGTTCTGTCACTCTTATATTGTGGGGTTCAGCGGGTCGTGCATCAGCAGGAAGTAATCCCATCACTAATTTGAAAGGCAAAGCTTGCGCGTCAGCGCTGGCAACGGGCGCAATAGTAGCTGGACCGTTGTCCAATTACCTTTTTCCGGATCGGTGCCTGGCACTGAAAGCAGGGAAGTCTTTCCCGGTCATAAACCAGCAATTCCTGTGCGAAATAGCCTGGATTTCCATCCGCCACAATGCAATCGCGCACCGACTATCCTCGCTGCTGAATGGCCCGCTCGAGTACATCGCGAATGGCAGCGGCCAATGC
>DAOWGA010000337.1 GCA_030637665.1 Lysobacterales bacterium
CCGGTGCGCGAGGCTGACTGGATTCCGGGCTGGACAACCGATTGGGTGATTTCCAATTCGGGTGTGGCTGAGCAGAACTGTATATTCCAGACACCGCCCCGCCCGGGCGCAGGAGGGGCCGCCTCAATATGGGTGATCACGCGCCATGATGCGGATGCTTTTGAGGTGGAAATGTTTAAGGTGACCCCGGAGTTTACCGTCGGCAAACTACAAATTTCACTGTCCGCACAAGGCAAGACCGGGACCAATGCGACCATTGTCTACGAATTCACCTCGCTGGGCCCGCTTGGCGATACTTATTTAGAGGGATTTACAGCGCAATGGTACGAGAAGTTCATGCACGTATGGGAAGGACAGATGAACTATTACCTGGAAACCGGTGAGTTAATCCCCACTCCTGATTTGCAATCAGGGTAACAGGACAGGTGCCCTAACCACCAGCGACAAGGCTGGACCAATATTTTATTCAATGACATATATCAACGCTTCCTTCGCACATCCCCATTACGATCAGGGAACTGTCTGCCATGGACGGCTAGCGAGGAGATGACCCTATGGCTAACAAACTTCGTTTCACGCTGTCCGTACTGGCGGCGTTTTTGCTTTCGGGCTTGTTCATGGCGCCTGCAATTGCGGCCAAAGCAGTCGGTGATGGCAGCGAAGAGGTTTTCAACTCGGCGGTCATTGGTGAGGTTTGGCTGGACATCCCCAATTTAAGCTGGACGCCAATCGATGATGTGGCCCTGACTGCATGTGAGCCTCATCCCCGCTCCTACTACCCGGGGACGGTAAAAATTGGGGCGACCAATTTTCCTGGATCCGGGGTGCGCATAAAAGGCGGCTGTGGCTCGTCTCGCACGCTGGAAGAAAAGGCCGCTTTCAAGGCAAACCTGTCATGGGACGATCCGGCTATTCCGGGCTGCCCACCAATTCGCACATACAAAGGACTCAAGAAGTTCACGTTCAACAACCAGGTAGAAGACGCAAGCTTCACGCACGAACGCATTGGTTATGATTTCTTTCAAAAACTGGGCATACCCGTTCCCCGTGCGGCGCCCACTCGTGTCCACGTCAACAACCAACTCTGGGGCCTGTATCTTCATGTGGAGACCATGGACCGACGCTTCCTGGCGCGACACTTCGACTCCAGCGATGGCATGCTCTATGAAGCGGACTATGGCTGTGATCTGGGTGATGAGAGCTGTTTTGAAGAGAAGTTTGATACCGATTCCTGCGACGATCCGCCTGTGGCTGATCCCACGAAGATGACTCCGCTACAGGAACTCAACGCCAAACTTGCGCAGCTACCGAGCGACAACTTCTATCCGGCGATTGGTCAGATTATCAACTTCGACACCTTTCTAACCATGTGGGCGGCGGCTTCCATCATGGGCTACTGGGATGGGTATCCCAACGACGCCAACAACTACCGCATCTATCATGATCCCACTGACGATCGCTGGAGCTTCATTCCCAGCGGCATCGACCAACTATTCGAGAAGGATGTCAATCCCTTTGATCCCGTAGGCCTGTTGAGCATTCGTTGTCTCGCCGAGGAAGACTGCAAGGCGGCTTTCCGCTCGAAACTAGCCAAGGTGCTCGACGTCTTCGAGGCCGGCAACTATCCGGCGATGGCACGAGCCATCGAGACACAGATTCGAGCAGATGTCGAAGCAGATCCTCGCAAGGAAGTTACCGTGAGCGAATGGCATGCCGCGGTGAATAGCACGGTAGCCTACATGCAGAGGCGCCCCGGTGAGCTTCGGGACTTGCTCTCCCGGCCCGAACAGAAAACAGCCAGGCAAGACTTTTACTTCCACCAGTTCACCGACCCCAAGGGAGATAAATTCGTCTTTGTTACCTGGGTCGCCGTCGGGGACGATACCGCATCGGGACAACGGTGGTTGACCGCCAAGGGTAATTTCGAGGGCCTCACAGCCAAAATCGATGCCTACGAGTTGACCGGCGGCAGTGCTAATGTCGTCAAGGTCGGAACGGTGATCATCAACTTTGCAGACTGCGAATCTGCGAAATTCACTTACACACCGAATGACGATGGCCTGGAAGGTCAAACCAGAATCGTTCGCGTGGATTCCGGCACCTGGAAATACTGCGAATAGAGGTTGGAGCCGAATAGCTGGCTTTAAAACCTACAAACCCCCACTCGAGCCTGCAGCTTGAGCCACATGGTGGCTTTCCGCAGAATTCAGGCGCTGCCACAGCAACATGCTGGCATTGGCCCGATTCAGCGTAAAAATGTGGAATCCGGGTGCACCGCCTGCTCTCAGCCGCTCGCACATTGCCGTCACAACATCCAGCCCGAATTCACGGATGGCGGCGCCATCGTTTCCGAACCCTTCCAGTCTGCGGCGAATCCACTGCGGAATCTCAGCCCCGCACATGTCTGAAAAACGCGAAAGCTGGCGGTAGTTGGTGATCGGCATGATTCCCGCTGTAATCGGAATCTCGATACCGATGCGATAGCAGTCATCGACAAAGCGGAAATAGCTGTCGGCGTTGTAGAAATACTGCGTGATGGCGCCATTGGCTCCTGCTTCAACCTTGGTCTTGAAATGCTGCAACTCGGAACGAGGCGAATCGGACTCTGGATGAAACTCGGGGTAACAGGCGACCTCGATGTGGAAATAATCACCGAATTCCTGGCGCACAAACGCAACGAGCTCGCTGGCATACTGGAACGGCCCGGGGCCGGTCATTCCGTCCGACCGGTCACCGCGCAAAACAATCAGCCGGTCTACTCCGCTCAGTCGATAGTGTTCCAGTAAATCATGCAACTTCTCACGACTTTGAGCCATGCAGGAAATATGCGGCGCCACCGGCACACCGGAATCCCTGATCAGCGCCTCGACCGTTTCACGAGTCGCATCCAGCGTGGACCCGCCGGCTCCGAACGTCACCGACAGGTAAGCAGGGTCAAGATGTGCCAGCTTCTGCCAGGTGGATTCCAGGGCCAGTTGCTGCTCCGCCATCCGGGGCGGGAAAAATTCGAAGGATATGGCTGGAGTAGGCATGGTTGCGTTTAGGCGGGCGAAGGGCAGCACCTGGAATCAAGTGCTACCTTCATGCTTCGCCGACTCAATACCTGTAATGCTCTGGCTTGTACGGACCTGCAGATTCAACGCCGATGTACCGGGCTTGCTGTTCCGTCAGAGTGGTCAAATGCGCGCCAATGCGACCCAGGTGCAACCTGGCGACTTTCTCATCCAGGTGCTTGGGCAGCACGTATACCTGATTTTCGTAGTCAGCACCCCGGTTCCACAGCTCGATTTGGGCCAGCACCTGGTTGGTGAATGAATTTGACATCACGAAGCTGGGGTGACCGGTGGCGCAACCCAGGTTCACCAGGCGCCCTTCGGCCAGCAGAATGATCCGGCGGCCATCAGGGAAAATCACGTGATCGACCTGGGGTTTGATGTTTTCCCATTTGTACTGCTTCAGGCTGGCGACATCGATTTCATTGTCAAAGTGGCCGATGTTGCACACGATCGCCTGGTGTTTCATGACCGACATGTGCTCATGTGAAATGACGTGGTAGTTGCCTGTCGCGGTCACGAAAATATCCGCCAGGGGCGCCGCCTCATCCAGGGTCACCACGCGGAAGCCTTCCATTGCAGCCTGCAAGGCACAGATCGGGTCGATCTCGGTGATCAGGACCGTAGCGCCGAGACCTTTCAGAGACTGGGCACAACCCTTGCCAACATCGCCATAGCCAGCGACCACGGCAATCTTGCCGGCAATCATCACGTCGGTTGCTCGTTTGATGCCGTCGACCAGCGACTCACGGCAGCCGTACAGGTTGTCGAACTTGGACTTGGTCACCGAGTCATTGACGTTAAAGGCCGAAAACGGCAACTCACCGTCTTTCGCCATTTGGTAAAGTCGCTTCACGCCGGTGGTGGTTTCCTCGGTCACACCCTGGATTTTGGACAAGGCGATCGAGTACCAGCCCGGGCGCGCGTCCAGGCGCTTACGGATGGCATTGAACAGAGAAACTTCTTCTTCACTTTTTGGATTGTCCAACACGGAAGCATCTTTTTCCGCCTTTGCGCCCAGGTACAACAACAGGGTGGCGTCACCGCCGTCATCCAGGATCATATTGGCGAAATTTTCATCGCCGTCACCATGCCCCCAGTCGAAGATCCGGTGTGTGAATTCCCAGTACTCATCCAGCGTCTCACCCTTGTAGGCAAATACCGGCGTACCGCCCGCGGCAATGGCTGCTGCAGCGTGGTCCTGGGTTGAATAGATATTGCAGGATGCCCAGCGTACATTGGCGCCCAGCGCTTCCAGGGTTTCGATCAACATGGCCGTTTGGATGGTCATGTGCAGACTGCCGGCGATGCGCGTGCCTTTGAGTGGCTGCTCGTCACGATATTCCTCGCGCAGAGACATCAAGCCCGGCATTTCGGTTTCAGCGATCGCAATCTCCTTGCGCCCAAATTCCGCCAACTTGATATCGGCGACGTAATAATCCTGCTTGTTCAGGTCTTCAATTACAGCATTCACTGCTATTCCTCCAGATCGTTAAGATCGAGCGCAGTTTGTTCGGCTTTGCGATCCGAGCCTGGCCCCGTATCCGGGCCCGATCGGCCCTTGGGGTCGCAACGCTCCTCGGCGCGCAGCAATCAATCAGACGCCGGCAACCCCCTTGATGTGGTCGACATGATTAACTGCTTCCCAGCTTACATTCAGATCTTCCCGGCCCATGTGGCCATAGGCTGCCAACGGCTGGTAAATGGGCTTGATCAAGTCGAGCATCTGGATGATGCTGTAGGGTCGCAGGTCGAATTCCTGCCGGATGATCTGCTCAATCTTCTTGGCCGGTATATGTTCGGTCCCAAAGGTTTCAACGCTTATCGAGGTTGGTTCGGCTACACCGATGGCGTAGGAAACCTGGATTTCAATCCGGTCGGCCAGTCCGGCGGCGACGATGTTCTTTGCCACGTAGCGGGCCGCATAAGCGGCCGAGCGATCCACTTTGGACGGGTCCTTGCCCGAGAATGCGCCACCACCGTGGCGGGCCATGCCACCGTATGTGTCCACGATGATCTTGCGCCCGGTCAAACCGCAATCACCGACCGGCCCGCCGACTTCAAAACGCCCTGTCGGGTTGATGTGGTACTTGGTATTCCCGTTCAGCCATTCACCCGGCAGCACCGGCTTGATGATTTCTTCCATCACCAGTTCGCGTAACTCGGCCTGAGAAGAATCCGGGTTGTGTTGGGTTGACAGCACCACGGCATCGATGCCGGCGGCCTTGCCATCCTCGTAGCGGAAGGTGACCTGGCTCTTGGCGTCCGGGCGCAGGTGCTGCCGCCCGTCATCAGTGGTTCTGCGTACCACGGACTGGCGCTTGACCAGTTCATGGGCGTAATAAATCGGCGCCGGCATCAACACGTCGGTTTCATTGGTTGCGTAACCGAACATCAGGCCCTGGTCACCAGCGCCCTGCTCTTCCGGGCATTCGCGGTTTACACCGCGATCGATGTCGGGAGACTGCTTGCCAATGATATTGACAATGCTGCAGGTATTGCCGTCATAACCCACATCGGATGAATCGTAACCAATGTCCACGATGACCTGGCGGATCAGTACTTCGAGGTCCACCCAGGCACTGGTCGTGATTTCACCGCCAACAATTGCTATACCAGTCTTAACCAGGGCCTCGCACGCCACGTGTGCCGCGGGATCCTGCGCGATGATGGCATCCAGAACGGCATCGGAAATCTGGTCAGCGACCTTGTCCGGATGGCCTTCAGATACCGATTCCGACGTAAACAGATAACTACTCATTGTGGCGTATCCTCTTAATATATCTTTCAATCATGATAAGGAGATATATATTACTTTAAGGTACGAACAAACGCAAAGCAATAACAGCAATTGCTGTCACCAGGCATGGATGGAAGTGGCACGACAGCGCCACAACCATATAGAATTCACCCTGACTGGCCCAGAGCCGTTCAGGACGCTAACTAATGCCAAAAACAATTGCGATGTCCATACTGGACAATTTTTTAGGCCCGGCAGCTGACTGGTACAAGCTAACTATCATTCTTTTCCTGATCCTGAACCCGATCCTGTTGGTTACGCTCGGGCCGTTTATCACCGGCTGGATTCTGGTCGGCCAATTCATTTTCTGCCTGGCCATGGCGCTCAAGTGCTATCCCTTGCAACCCGGCGGCTTGCTGGCCCTGGAGGCAGTTATTCTCGGTTTGACCTCGCCGGCCACTGTCTACCACGAAACCGAAGCCAATTTCGAAGTGATACTGCTATTGATTTTCATGGTGGCAGGTATTTTCTTCCTCAAGGATTTGCTGCTGTTTATCTTCACCAAGATGCTGATCCGGATACGCTCCAAAACGCTGTTGTCGCTGATCTTCTGCTCTACCTCCGCAGTTCTCTCAGCTTTCCTTGATGCGCTGACCGTAACGGCCGTGATCATTACCATCGCCGCCGGCCTCTTCGCCGTCTATCACCGCGTCACCTCGGGCAAGGGATTCGACGAAGACCATGATCACGCAGATGACTCGGGCATCGGGATGGAAACAAGGGAGGACCTGGAAGATTTCAGGGCCTTTCTGCGTAACCTCATGATGCACGGTGCGGTGGGCACGGCCCTGGGCGGTGTCTGCACACTGGTGGGTGAACCTCAGAACCTCTTGATTGGGCAAATCGCGGGTTGGGACTTCATTGAGTTTTTCCTACGCATGGCCCCCGTCAGCCTGCCCGTATTCGTAGTCGGTTTGCTGACCTGCCTGGCAGTCGAAAAATTCAAAGTTCTGGGTTACGGCGCCACGATGCCCATTGCGGCCAGAAATATTCTCGAGGAATACGACCGCAGGGAGGACGCCAGCAGGACACCCAAAAAAACGGCAAACCTGATTATCCAGGCCTTGGTGGCCATGTTCCTGGTGGTGGCCCTCGCCTTTACCTGGGCTGAAGTCGGCATGATCGGCTTGGCGGTGATCGTGCTCGCCACGGCGCTCACCGGCATTGTCGAGGAGCACCAGCTCGGACATGCGTTTTCCGAGGCTCTTCCTTTCACGGCATTGCTGGTGGTGTTTTTTGCCATTGTCGGTGTCATCCATGATCAACACCTGTTTCAACCAATTATTGACTATGTTTTCTCGCTCGACGAGCAAATCCAGGTCCCGGTCTTTTTTGCCGCCAACGGTGTGCTGTCAGCAATATCAGACAATGTTTTCGTAGCCACGATTTATATCAACGAAATCAAGGAAGCGCTGGAAGCTGGCGAAATAACACGCGCGCATTTCGACCTGCTCACGGTCGCTATCAACACCGGCACGAACATTCCCTCGGTCGCGACACCGAATGGCCAGGCGGCTTTCCTGTTCCTTTTGACCTCTGCCCTGGCGCCCCTGATCAGGCTCAGTTACGGGAGCATGGTGATCCTGGCCCTGCCCTACACCATTACCATGACCGTGACCGGCTTGCTGGCGACGATTTATTTACTTTAATTACCATTGCCCCGAGTTCTCCATTGAAGCCCAGGGTTCCGCAGGCGGCAGCGGTTCGCCTTGTTGCAGTAATTCAATGGATATTCCGTCAGGAGAACGGATAAACGCCATGTAACCGTCCCGCGGAGGCCTGTTGATGGTCACTCCGGCATCCATCAATCGCTGGCAGCTGGCGTAAATATCATCCACAGCATAAGCCAGGTGGCCGAAATTCCGCCCGCCATCGTATTCTTCCGGATCCCAGTTGAAGGTCAGCTCGACTTGTGCGGACTCATCGCCGGGGGCGGCAAGAAAGATCAGCGTAAACCGGCCCGCGGGCACTTCTTTGCGCTTCACCTCGACCAGTCCGAACTTATTGCAGTAGAAATCAAGGGATTCATCGAGATCTGTCACCCGGACCATGGTATGTAAATATTTCATTGATCGCCTCCCAAGCGTAGGATGCCCAGTGTACCTCTCATGACCGAAGCGAAAAACCCGGCGGCAAACCATGAACATGAATAATGAAACCCACAGCCCAAGAGTTGAATTGATTCGCGAGGCCGCCGTGTTGCAGCTCAAACTGCTGGCGGACGGCTTGCGGGACGCGGCACTGATTCCGGTATCCCTGCTGGCTGCCCTGGTCGGACTCATACGCGGTGGCGACGAACCCGATCGTGAATATCGTAAAGTAATCAAACTGGGCCGGCGCAGCGAGCGCTGGATCAACCTTTTTGGCCATCAGCGCCCGCTCGGAAAATCCCATCCGGCCGGCTCCCTCGATACGATCCTGGGGCAGATTGAAGAAGTTGTGTTGGAACAGCGCAAAAAAGGCCGCAGCACTGCCGAGACGCGTACCGCTATCCGCCAAGCCCTGGATGAGGTGCAGAAGGGTGACAGGGATGAGGGAGTTTAATCCATGTTCAGTTCCCTGCGCATTTTCCAGTGCCTGATGCGGTTTCTGGGTCGTGATTTCAAATGCCCGATACCCGAATCCACCAGTTGGTCCGTTGCTTTTACAATACGCTCACTGCAGCGCCCGTCATTCCAGGGGTGCGTATCCAGTGCGTGTGCCTTTATTGCCTGCATTATCCCGGGTGGACGGGTCAGTGCCCGCTCCAGCGCCGGGCCAACCATGTCTGGTTCCCGTACGTCGATCATATAAGGCTTGGGGGCGTTGTTGCGGAATGTGACTATGGGTTTTTGCAGCAAGGCGAACTCTGAAATTATGGATGATGTATCACACAGCATTACATCTGCATCCATCAGTAACTGCAAAGTATCGTGGCCTTCGACAACACGCAAATTGTCGGACTGGATGCCGCGGTAGAGATCGGTGATTTTTTCCGGCATCTTCGGATGAAAATGAACCAGCCACTTCCAGTGGTGTTTGTGAGCAAGTTCCTGGATGGTTCCGACCAGAATTGGGGCTGCCGAAATGCGGGCTGAAAACGTTGAAGCAAAATAGATAACCGGAACCTCAGACGGGGTATTTTCCAAACTACCGTCGAACAGGGGGTCCAGCTTGGACCAGCCACAATCCGCTACCTCGAAGTAGCCCAGTTCCTTTGCCATTTTCTGCCAGGGGATTGTGGTGTTCGGACCATGGGTGATATAGAGATCAAACAAACCGCGCTCAATAAATGAGTATATAACGCCATCTTTTTTACGCCGTTTTTCAGAAATCAGCCCGTGAGTCACCATCACCTTGACGCCTGGAATAAAATCAGGAACATAGTTCCCGGGCACGATGACCGCGCACGGATTCCACTCAATCGCTTCCCGGACATGGCTGAATACGCGCTCGTCATCCCTGAAATGAGTACTGTCGAATTCATTGCCCACTGGTAACCAGGCGATTTTATCACCGCGTTTCGTCAGAACCTGCTGTATCGGCCTCAGTATGCCGTAGCAATAATTCTGTTCGACATAGAACAGGTAGCGATTTAGTTGCGAATCAGAATCCATTTTTGCTTGTGGATTTTTTCGCCATTAAGTAGCTCGACGTCGAGACCGCGCGCCCGGCAGGCCTCCCGGATCCACTTGAAGCTGTGCCTGCAAATGCCCGCTTTGTCCGACTCATGCGAGCCGCCGACCCAGGTGTCACCTTTGTAGTCCGGCCTGAAAGGCCGGGGCGACTTGAAGGAAGTCAGGAATCGCGCGCCCGGGTTGGTGAATTCGACAAAACCATCCAGCATGTTCTCAATGTCTTTCTTGGGCGCATGGGTCCAGATCGAATGCGCATGAAAATAGTCGAACTTTTCATCGAAGCCGGAAAGGTCATACTGGTCGTTGTGCTGAAATTTTGGTTGTTTCTCTTCGAACAAGCCCGGTTCGATCAGGTGTTCAACCCCGGCATTGAATGCAAGCGTGTTGGGTTCTATGCCGTAATAGCCACCCCTGTTCAGAAAATGGATCATCCAGTAACCGCCGCATAGTGCTCCGCAGCCTATGTCGAGTAACTTGTCCCATGGGTTGAGGCCGTGCCGGATCAGCGCCTCGAGTTGAGCCCGTCCGGTTTTTTCGAATCGCCGGATGCCGCAACCGACCTTGGTAGTGATTGAGTAAACGCGCTCCCCACGCTTTTGCAGGCTGTCTGTTGCGGAAAATGACGTCATATATGATGAGTGTCCGCGGTGTTCACAAAAAATTGAGTATACCATCGAAGGTACCCATCACCGGGCGGGCCAGGGGGAACTGAACTAGTCATGGCCGGGATGCTGGCGCGATGTGTGGGCAGTCCCCATATTGCCCCGGGATCGCGGAAACTGGCGCAGGTCAGTTTCGTCTGGGCGCCGTGCTGGACTGAAATCCATAGCATCGCTATGAGTTGAAGGAAGCACAAGTCCAGGCGGAACTGAACAAGTCAGGGCCGTGATACCGGGGCGATATGGGGACTATTCTAATAGCTTCCGGCGATGTACGAGGAGAGCTGTTCCACCTCGGCTTCTTTGTCCTGCAACATATGCTTGACCAGGTCACCCAGCGAAACGATGCCGACCATGACATCATCTTCCATCACGACCAGGTGCCGGCAACGGCATTCCGTCATGGTTTCCATCGAAGCGCGTGTGGGCTCGGCTGCTGCAACAGTGATAAGAGGTGAGGACATAACCTCGTGAATCATCGTGTCGGATGACGAACGCCCCTTCAGGGCAATTTTTCTCAAGTAATCCCGTTCGGTGAAAATACCCAACGGCTGCTCGTTGTCCTGGACAACCAGGGATCCGATATTAGCCTCAGACATGATGCCGATAGCCTCAATAACCGAAGCTTCTTTGCTGATTGTGAGGACCGTACCCCCTTTCCGGTCCAGGACCTCGCGGATCGTGGACATATGCTTTTTCCCAATTTGCCGTCTGGACCAATTCTAAACGGATTGAAAGGAATTACAACGTCTTCCGGAATTTCAGTCACGCCGCCTGGAGACAACTGTGTATTCGGCATCAATGATTTCCCCCTGCCCGGGTTTGGGCTCGGCAGCTGCCTCTTCCCTGGGCAATTGACGCCTGATCCGCCACATTCGCAGCCACAAACCCAGCCATAACAACAGACCAATACCGACAAACAACACCAGCACAACCAGACCGAAAAAGAACGCGCCCACGAGGGTCAGTGCCGCCACAAGCGTTGCTAACACGCGGGAAACAGGGTTCATCGGGGTCTGGCTGATATAGTAGGGCATAAGTTTAGTCTCTGCTGTCGTCATAAATAAGTCGACCCGGCCCAAGACTCAATGTCACAGCGAATATGCCAAGCCAGCGAAGTCACCGAAAAAGGCCGGGAATATCGCGTAAACGGCGAAGACGGCCCTTTCTACCTGATGGTTTTTCGTCGTGGGGACAACTTGATGGCATACCACAATGCCTGCCCTCACCAGGGCCGCAGCCTCAATTTCGCACCGGACAGGTTCCTCATAGGGGACGACGGCTTGCTGGTGTGCGCCCACCACGGTGCGGCCTTCGACCTCGACAGCGGTGATTGCCTGGCGGGGCCGTGCAAAGGTTCGAGCCTGAGAGCGATCGCAATCCGTGTGCGGGACGATGAAGTCTGGCTGGACTGAGCCTTTTTTTGGTTCAGAAAATAAAATTGACCATCGTCAGCATGACGATAATGAAAATAATACTCATGCCGCTGCCCGCACGGACAAAATCAGCCACACGGTAACCACCCGGGCCCATAATCAGTGCATTCACCTGGTGTGTGGGCAATATGAAAGCATTGGACGTAGACAGGGCTACGATCAACGCATACATGGCCGGATTGGCGCCGGTGGTAAGCGCAATGCTGACCGCGATCGGCACCAGGATGGTGGTTGCGCCTACGTTGGACATGACCAGGCTGAAAATGGTTGCCAAAATGGCAAGCGCTATCTGGATGGCAATCTCCGGCACGTCGCCCAGGATGATCATGATTTCCTGCGCGATCCAGGCTGCCGTACCAGTGCGCTCCATGGCGCCTCCCAACGGGATCAGGCTGGCCAGGAGAAATACCGTCTTCCAACTGACCGCACTGTAGGCCTCATCCATGCTCAACACGCCGGTCAGGACCATCCCCATTGCACCCACCAGCAGTGAAATCGACAGGCGGAAATCCGTGAAGACGATCATGCTGATGGATATCGCAAAAAAGACCAGTGCATACGTCACCTTGTGCGGCCGCTGCTCTTCCTTGGGAATGTCCGTGGCAACGATGAAATCCCGCTCCTTGCCAAGCACTGAAAGATCGCGCCAGGTACTGTGTGACACCAGGCAGTCACCGGTTTCCAGCGGCATGTCCCTGATGTCCTCGACCAGAACCTCTCCGCGGCGGTTAATCGCAAGCACGCTGATGCCATAGCGCTTGCGCAAGCGGGTTTCACCAACCGATTTCCCCACCAGTCTCGACCCAGGCGGAATCACCACCTCTGAAATGCCGGCGCGACTGGGATTGAACAAACCGCCGAAGGTCCGCAGGCGTGGCTGAACCCGGCACTGCATATCCAGCGCATAGCGGCCTACTTCATTACGCTTCCCCATCACGCCGAGGATGGTGCCAACCCAGATCATCTCATCCGATGGCGGGGCCAGGCGGGGTTCTTCCGTGTTGCGGATGGCCAGCAATATCGGCGCCCCTTCCATTTTTTCGGCATCACTGATCTTCATGCCCACCAGTGGGCTGTCTACTGTTACCAGCAGCTCAAAAATATCGCCCTTGATGCCGTAGACGTCCGCGAAATAAGCCTTGGTGCGCGCCGGTCCACCGGTGGCCTTCTCTTTGGGTTCAGGCAGCAGGTATTTGCCTCCCAGCAGGAAATAGAGGATGCCCGAAGTCAGCAAGGCCAGTCCGATCAGCGTGACATCGAAAAGAGCAAAGGTTTCGAGTGTTTCAACGCCCGGCGGCAAAGACTGATTGGCGTTTTCAATCAAGTCATTCAGGAGTATCAGTGGTGAGGAACCCACCATGGTCAGGGTGCCACCCAGGATCGCGCAAAACCCCATTGGCATCAGCAGTCGCGACAGCGGTATGTGGGTCCGGTTCGAGATGCGGGACATCACGGGCATGAACAATGCCGTGGCGCCCACGTTTTGCATCATCCCGGAAATAACGCCCACCGTGCCTGACACCAGGGGTACGATTCGCGTGGCGGTTGTCCCGCCCACTTTCAATATATAGGCTGCCACGACGGTCATGACACCGGTGCGATCCAGCCCGGCGCCCAGTATCATCACGGCAATGATCGACAGGACAGCATTGGAAGCAAAGCCATTAAACAGTTCGTTCGCCGGCACCAATCCCAGCAGGCCGATAACGACCATGACGAGAATAGCCGCAATATCAACGCGAACAAATTCAGAGACAAACAAGCCGATGGTGGCCGACAGCACGACCAGTACCAGCATCATGTCACCAGTGAGTGTCAGGCCCGATTCCATGGGTGCGCAATATACGGTATTTCTTGTGAGTATGAATAGCTATCCTACCCCGAGCATGGCGCCGAGGCCATTCTTCTGAAAAGCAGGTCTTTCACCTTGTGGCCCAGGCGCTCACCTCGCTTCTCATATTTGGTCTCCGGGCGCCAGTCCGGCTTATTGTGAAATCCGCCACTGGTGGACAAATTCACAAATCCATTCACGGAATCAAGCACTTCAAGCATATGCTCCGCATAGGGTTCCCAGTCAGTAGCCACATGCAGGATCGCCCCGGGCCGCATCCTGGAGGCCAGCAGGCGGACAAAAGAGGGCTGGATGATCCTTCTCTTGTGATGCCGTTTCTTGGGCCAGGGATCCGGAAAGTAGATGCGCACCCCTTCCAGCGACCCCTCCGGAATGCGCTTGCGGAGAAATTCCGCGGCATCGGCACAGGCGATCCGGATATTCCGGATGCCGTGTTTTTCAATTTTCAGCAACAGGTGACCGACACCCGGCCGGTGGACTTCCACACCGATGTAATTTTCCTCGGGGTGGGCGCCGGCCATTTGCCAGGTCGCCTCTCCGTTGCCAAATCCGATTTCCATGATCACCGGAGCCCTGTTACCGAACAGTTCGCCCAGGTCGAGCATGGCGTCACTGTCGTCGATACCAAAATGTGGCCAAAGTTCTGCCAGGGCGCGCTTCTGGCCTTCGGTCAGCCGCCCCCCGCGTAGTACGTAGCTGCGCACCGGTCGTCTGTGCGCCGAATCACTCCCGGATACTTCTTTGTCCTGCGATGGTCTGCTCATTTGCCTGATATGGCCCAAACCAAAAAACGCAATTGTACCAATCCCCATGACATGAATGTTGTGCCCGGTCCCGTGCCCGGGTAATTTCACATTATTTGATCAATTGTACCGGACAATGCTTGAAAAACAGGCCCAAAACGCCCACTCTGGATGTCATGGGTAAAGGAAACAATATCGAGACTACCGGCTACCTCAGTCAGCAGGTTCTCATCGCCATGCCGGGCATGGTGGATTCCAATTTTGCGGGCAGCGTCACCTTGCTTTGCCAGCACAACGAAGAAGGTGCTATCGGTATCACCATTAACCGTCTTGCCGATTATTCACTGGCCGAGGTATTTTCCCAGCTTCAACTTGAGTGCAACGACGAAGCCATCCGCAACATGCCGGTGCTGGAAGGCGGCCCGGTTGCTCCTGACCGGGGTTTCGTGCTGCATACTCCGCAGGAGGGCTTCGAATCGAGCATGGCAGTGGGTCCGGATATCATGGTTACCACCTCGCGTGACGTCCTGGCAGCGATTGCGGAAGGTAGTGGTCCGGAAAAGTACGTCGTCGCGCTCGGTTATGCCGGCTGGGGAGGCGGGCAACTCGAAGGCGAGCTGCGGGAAAACGCCTGGCTTACGGTCATGGCGGACAGCGACATTGTTTTTGACATGCCCGTTCCAAACCGCTTTGAAGGTGCGCTCGGACGCCTGGGTATAAAGGTGGATCGGCTGCACTCGGAAATTGGGCATGCCTGAATCCGCGTTTTCGCGTGGTTCCATCCTTGCTTTTGATTTTGGTCTTCGTCGCATTGGTATTGCCGTGGGGCAATTCACCACCATGACCGCCGGAAGCCTGGAAACCGTCAGTCACGGCAAATCGCCCGACTGGGCCGCCATAGACCGACTGGTTAATGAGTGGAAACCAACGCAGTTGCTGGTAGGCCTGCCCCTTGGGCCTGAGGGCGATGAGACTGAGATGTCCCGCGCTGCTCGAACATTCGGGGCTCAACTCCACAAGCGTTACACGCTGCCAGTCAGCTACGCGGATGAGCGCCTGACTTCACACGCGGCGGAAGGCCGTTTCGCTGAATTGAGGGCACAGGGAAGCCTGCGCAGGAAGCACGCCCGGCGGCTGGATGCAATGGCGGCCCGAATCATCCTGGAAAACTGGCTACAATCCACACCCGGCGGTGCAATCGAGGAAGAGCCCTGAGGGGCCGTCATGCCGCATATCCAGGGCTTTCCACCGATTTCCCGCCCGGATGCCGGAACCCTGATCCTGGGCAGCATGCCCAGCCGTGAGTCCCTGTTGCAAAGGCGCTATTACGCCCACCCACGAAACAGCTTCTGGCCCATTATCTCTGAACTGTTTGGCATCACGACCCCCGACTATGCACAACGCGCCGAGTGCCTTACGCGCAAAGGCATCGCGATCTGGGATGTGCTACAAGCCTGCTTTCGCAGCAGCAGCCTGGATTCGGACATCGATGACAGCACCATCGTCACTAATGATTTTGAAACTTTTTACCGGAACCACTCCCGGATCAACCGCGTATTCTTTAACGGCGCCAAGGCCGAGTCGGTTTACCGCAGGCATGTACTGCCCGGATTGCCGACTGACCTGGCGGCTATTCAACTGCAGCGGTTGCCATCCACCAGTCCGGCTAATGCGGGTATGACGGCAGCTGAGAAGCAACAGGCGTGGAAGGTCATTCTGAAGTAGAGTAAAAGCCATGGATCGAATTTGCGTTTACTGCGGCTCCAGCCCCGGCCGGCTGCCCGAATACAGTGATGCGGCCCGAATGCTTGGGCATGAGTTGGCTGCACGGAAACTGGGCCTGGTTTACGGCGGCGCCAGCGTTGGCGTAATGGGTGCTGTAGCAGATGCCATACTGGAAAAAGGCGGGGAAGCCATTGGCGTCATCCCCTTCGCCCTGGCTACCCGGGAAGTAGCGCATAGTGGGCTCGATGACTTGTTCGTGGTTGATTCCATGCATGAACGCAAAGCCAAAATGGCCGAGTTATCCGATGGATTCATCGCCCTGCCAGGCGGCTGGGGCACCATCGAGGAAATCTTTGAAATGTTGACCTGGGCACAGCTGGGTTTCCATCAAAAGCCCTGTGGCTTGCTGAATATAGCCGGTTATTATGATCATTTGTTTACTTTCCTGGAGCACGCCATTGATCAGCGCTTCGTGCGAGAGGAATACCGCCCCATGATCATGATGGAGGAAACCGCCAGCGACTTGCTCGATCGGTACCAGCAATACCAGGCGCCGTCAGTCAGGAAATGGATTGGCCCGGAGGAAACATGATCCGGGTCAAATCAATCGATCATATTGTGCTGCGTACGCTGAGCGTGGAGGAAATGGTCGATTTCTATTGCCGTGTGCTCGGCTGTACCCTGGAGCGGACGCTTTCGAAAGAAATCGGACTTAGCCAGTTAAGGGCCGGTGACGCCCTGATCGATATCGTCGCAGTGAACAGCGAACTCGGGCGGGCCGGAGGCGAAGCCCCTTCCCGGACAGGCAACAACATGGACCACTTCTGTCTGCAGATCGATCCATTCGAAGAAGATGAACTACTGAACTACCTTTCAGGGCATGGCGTAAACGCGGGTGGATTCGAACTGCGTTACGGCGCCCAGGGCTTCGGCCCCTCTATCTACATCAATGACCCCGACGGCAACACCATCGAGCTAAAAGCGTCAACAGCACCTCAGTAGCAAACCTTGTTCGCGATTTAAGCCGTGCGTTTGAGAGAGGGATCGGGTACCTGCTTGCAGGACAATCATCTGTCGGGAACAGATGATTAGCGAACATGGATGTCTCGAGCGTGTCCTGCAAGCAGGTACCCGATCTCTCCCCCGCACTGAATGAATCGCGCGCATGGCGCGCTCCTACTCTACACCGAAGCTGGTTTCGAAACGCCAGGTCCGGGTGATATGCAGGATGTCAACGCGATCAGTGATGTTATCCGGTAAGCGTGAATACGGGGCGGCGAGCTGGACAATATCGACAGCTGCCTGGTCGATTTCGCGAACGCCCGAGCTGCGCATGATGTCCACGCTCTCAACCGTGCCGTTCCGGTTAATGCCAACCGTAAGCACCAGGTCACCGTGCAGTTTCTTGCGCCGCAGATCGCTTGGGTAATTCATGTTGCCCACGCGCTCAACTTTGGAAACCCAGGCGCTCATATAACTGGCGAACTCATATTCTTTTGTATTGGCGGAAATAAACTCGCGTCGCGGGAGTTTTGACTGCCATTGCCTTTGCCGGCTCAGCTCGGGCTGGAGACTGGCCATATCCAGGCTTTGGCGCATCAGGCGGGCGGCGCTGGGCAGCTCGGTATCGGGCTGCTCTACCCGGGTTTTCTCCAGCGCGTTTTCAGATTCACTTTCCAGTGCGACGATTTCCCGTTCTTCCTGCTCGGGCACCGGCATGGCCGGTGTGCTCTGGAGGCTGTCCTGGCCGTGCTGGGCTGTGGGCAACTCGCCACTGACCGGTTGGGAGGGCCGGGATTTCTCGGTGGTCTCCCCACCACCCTGCTGCGAAGCCTGGGCCAGGTAATCTGCTTCCTCCGGCTCACTTTCGGACCGCCACTTCACCAGCACCACGTCCAGCGTGTCAGCCAGGCGTGGCGCAGGGTTCAGCGAGACTCCAAAACTGACTCCCA
>DAOWGA010000332.1 GCA_030637665.1 Lysobacterales bacterium
ACCTGGCCCTCAAGCAGGTTCATGGGCGGCATGGCGTCTCCGCTAGCCTTGATCCTGTCGACGATACCGGCCACGGCCAGGTCCAGTTCGCTGCGCAGTATGACGTCTTCGTCCACCAGGGCCACGATTGAATCGATCATTTCAACTGTGCCACCAGTGGCTTGTGCATTGACTGAGAGGGGGGCTGCCACAGCGCCAAATGCCAGTGCAAAAACCAGCGCCAATTCCAATGGTGGGGCTGATTTTGATTTGAAGAATTGGAACATAAGGAATTTCTCCGGGAAAATGGTTGCTTGCAATTTGACGCTGGCAAGCATGAAAGTCCCCATTTTAACTCAAGCAGGCCGGAAGAGTTAAGCCGCATGGCTTCAACATTCCGGGTTGGCTTTCCCGGTGGTTCCCCGGTCAATCCCGGAACAGCTCCTGTGCACGCGTACCGATACTGGCCAGGCCCTTCAGATTGAGTTCCAGGAAGATGCCGTCGCGGTAGTCGCCGTCGCGGTTTTTCAGGTAGCGGCGAATGACGGTGCGTAGAGCCCAGCAGCAACTTTCGTACTCAACCCCACCCTGGATTTCCAGCATGTCATTGTCCGCGAATGAGTAGTTGATCCGGGAGAGTACACGCCAACGCTCGTTGATGGGCCAGAAAATTCGGAAATCAAACTGGTCGACGCGTTGGCGACGGTAGCGATATTCGAATCCGATGCGCTGCCCTTTGCTTCCTGCCCAGCGTATGCCGAAGCTTCCGACATCGAGATGTGTTTTGTCCCAGTCGTATTGCAGTCCGGCAATGGTGCTGAAGCGGGTAAATGGGTGCCAGGTGAGCTCGGCGATAAATGGTGAAAAATCTTCATCCACCGAGGGTTGGTCATCGAGTTGCACAAGCCGGGATGCAAAATAGAAAATCTGGCCGACACTGAGGCTCCACTGCTCCTGCCCGTTTTCGTCATTGAAAGTACGTGTGGTCAGCGCGATGGAAAGTTGATTGGCATCGCCCTGCCGGTCAGCACCGGTAAAACGATTCGTGTTGAACAACTGGCTGAAGCCAAACGTAAACTCGCCGGTATCAAAGTCCGGCAGGTCGTCCTGGTTTTCATAGGGTACATACAGATAATACAGCCGGGGCTCAAGCGTCTGCGTGTCACCGTTCCTGGTCTGGCGATTAAAAAACAGGCCTGCATCCACGTTTGCGATGGCCGTGCCACGCTTGGGTGATTCATTACCGGGAAGCAACAAGCGTTTCAGGTCGTAACTGGTGTAGCGATAGCCCAGGCTGGGGTTGATGAAACCCCAGTGGGCAAAGCGGTGCCAGTTAAGCTTTGGATAGAAATCGAAACGGGCGCCGGCGGTCCCGAAATCCCGGTCAAAATAAACCAGCTCAGAATCCAGGGCGAAGGACAAGCCGCTTCGGCCCAGGGGTCTGTCCAGCCAGAACCCAAGGCGTGGGACGCGCCTGTAGGGTTCGTTTTCCGGCTTGACGCCTTCATCGATCACCTGGAAGTCATCGGCCATGACTTCGAATCTCCAGTACCGGCCGACGCCGATCATGGAGGCGCTGCTGCGCAGGAACTGCCTGGACGTCTGGTTCAGGTTTGCTCCAAAATCCTGAAAATAGCGGTCGTCACTGACCTGGTCGATTACCAGTGCGGTACGCCACCTTTTCCAGGGTGCGGCATTGTGCAAAAAGCGGTAATGGTAGCGCCGCTCACCGGTTTTCCTGTCGTCCGGCAGATAATCGAAGTCCAGGATACCGCTCGTTTTCCTGGTCAGGAAACGGTAATCGGCACTCAGCATGAAGCCGCGGTCGGTGAAGTAGCGGGGCTCAATGGTGGCATCCTGGTTAGGTGCAATATTCCAGTAAAACGGGATGCTGAATTCGAAGCCGTTGTCATTGGTATTGCCGAAGCCCGGATACAGGAAACCGCTTTTGCGGCGATCATCAATCGGGAACGTGAAATACGGCACATACAGAATGGGTATGCCCTTGAATTTCAACTTGGCGCCGCGCGCCACGCCCATGCCGTCATCGTGCTTCAATTTGAGCTCACTTGCGGACAGAACCCAGTCGGGTTTCTCGCCGGGGCAGGTCGAGTACACCAGGCGATTCAATATCGATGTGTGACCGCCGATGAGTTCGACATACTCGGCGCTGCCGTTTGCACTGGAGCCGGTCAGGCCGTAATCAATCAAGGAAAACCTGCCGGATTCCTCGATAAAATTGTAGTGGGCGCCGGTGCCCTTGACCCAGACTTGCTGATCTTCGTAATTTACTGCTCCCGGCACCGTGACGATCTCTGTGTTCGGGTCGTACAAAATGAGTTCAGTCGCAATGTATTGATCCGCACGGTACAGTTCCACATGGCCTCGTACCTCACCCTGCGAGCTGTTGCTTGCGTCCAGCTGTTTTGCGTAGACAATGACAGAGGCGTCGCTACGATCTGGCGCGGGTGGTATAACAGATGCGATGGCTGGTTCCGGGCAGGAAAGGGCAAGTTCGCCTCCAGGCTCCTGTCCGTTCGCAGCAGCGCTGGCCAGAACCAGGCCGGTGCAGACCAGGATCGCAGCCCTTTTTATTCGTTTTGGAAGCGCAGTTGGAGGCAAGTGCTGTTGCCCTATCTTCATGGGTTGTCAGCCCGTATTTTGCACCAGTAACCTGGCCAGATTGAGCGCTAAGTTGTCACAGATCGCGACCGGAAGCAATCACTGTGCACGGCTGACTTAACCAGGCCGCTCTTTGTTCCTTGCCCATAGCTGCCTTTTCGGCTGCCAGTTGCTGAAACTGCAGGATATCCCGGCCCGCTGATTCATACAGTTTTGTGAATGCGCAGACACCGCCCTGGTAGCTGTTGATCAAGGCCAGCCGGGCATTGTTGAGCTCGCTGGAGAACCAGGATTTGAAGTAATTTCTCCCGTTCCACTGCTCGTTGACCATCACCTGGTATTCCGACTTCATGTCGGAGAAAATCATCTTCTTGTTCACCCGCATGGCGGCTTCACTGCGCCCGGAGTCATATTCTTCAGCCAGCCGGGCACGGGTTTTCATTAGCAATTCATTGAACTGGGTGGAAGCTTTTTCCATTGATTGCCAGTGGGGTAGCAGTTCATGACGACCTGTTGCCTGCGCCCATTGCCTGACAGCCACTTCCTCAACGAATCCGGCGTAGGTTTCGTTGAACACGGTATCGCTTTTAACATACAACTGCTGGTGCGCCAGTTCATGAAAAATGAAAGCAGCGAGTTGCTCGTCAGAATATTGCAACATCGTATCCAGCAGCGGATCATCGAACCAGCCAAGGGTAGAGTAGGCAATCGCCGGTGAGACAGTAACGTCGTAGGATTTGTCCCGCATCTTTTGAGCAAATTCAGCTGCTTTTTCCTGGTCGAAATAACCGCGGTAGGGTACGCAACCCGACACCACAAAGCACCATTGCCTGGCTTGGATGGAAAACTCCGGCGCCGCAACAACATTCCAGCTTACAGCTTGCCGCCCGGTCCGCACGAATTCGGTATAACTGTCATTATCGGGCAGCCCGAGCTGTTCCGTTGCGAATGCGCGGATTTCCAGGGCCAGTTCAAGCTCACGTTGCAGCTCAGGATCGGTTCCGGACCGGTCCAGGATGACACGAATATCTTCACGATCTCCCATCAGGGCCAGGTGGCCCGAGATGGCCTGGGTGTAGTAAGAGGGCCCGGCACACCCTGGCAGGTGCAGCAGCGTCAGAATGACGGCGGTGAGCGCCAGCAGCACGGTGGCCCAGCGCGTCCGCGGTCCGGGCAGTTTATGCAATGCCGGTAGTTTTGGAATCACGATGCTTTTGCGGGCTTTATGCGGATCAGTGCCGAATTTAGGTACTATATCCTGAATTGTGTTTCCGGTTGTTGCGAGGATCAAATTCATGACAAAAATCACCAGGACAGACAAAGAATGGAAAGCGGAGCTGACAGCTGAGCAATTCCGCGTGACAAGGGAGTCCGGTACCGAGGCGCCATTCAGTGGCGAGTATGACCAGCGCTGGGACCGGGGGCAGTACTTTTGTGTATGCTGCAACCATCCCCTGTTTGGTTCGGAAAGCAAATTCAATGCAGGTTGCGGTTGGCCCAGTTTTCACTCGGAACTCGAGGAAGCAAATGTCGTCCAACGTCCAGATTACAGTCACGGCAAAAGCCGGATCGAATTGCTTTGCCGTTATTGTGACGCGCATCTTGGACATATTTTTCCCGATGGCCCGCCGCCTACAGGGATGAGGTACTGTATTAATTCGGCTTCGCTTGAGTTCCGGGAAGATGAAACCGAGGAGTGAGGTGGCAGGTTTGAGGGCTGAGCTGTGATCAAAGTATTCGAGAATTTCGACTTTAGCCGCGTGGGGCAGATGCAATCCCTGCTTGAATCACATGGCATCAAGACATTCATCAAAAACCAGTACGGTTCATCCGTTATGGGAGAAGTGCCTTTCGTTGAGGTCGTGCCCCAGTTGTTTATCCTGGAAGAAAGGAATCTGGTGCGGGCCAAAGAACTGCTGTTGCTGGATCTGCCGGTGGAAGCGCCGGAAGAGGACTGGGTATGCCCTGAGTGTGGTGTGGATATCGAAGGGACCTTCCATAAATGCTGGAAGTGCGGACTTGCAAAGAATGACGAGTAAAAGTAGCTAGCGGTCATCACCGCGTAAACGCTGAACTTCTTCCTGTAGTCTCCGGGCGTCGACTTCTTCGGGCGGAATCGCTTTTCCAATTCTCAATTCAATCCGGGCCCAGAGCTTGTAGGGCCGTCTTTTATGCAGTGGGTCGCGGCGGCTGAACAGGGATCCCCACAGATTGCACAGCGCGACTGGTATCACGGGTACTGGCTGTTCAGCAATGATCTTGTTAATACCGGGCTTGAATGGCTGGATGTTTCCGTCGTCCGTGATTTTTCCTTCAGGAAATATGCCCAGAACATCCCCGGCCGCCAGCACCTGGTGAATCCGCCGGTAGGCGTTGTTAAGTATTTCCGGGTTTTCGTTACGAGCGGCGATGGGGATCGCCTTACCGGTGCGGAAAATGAAGTTCAGCACGGGAATCCGGTAAATTTTGTGATACATCACGAAATTCACCGGGCGCCGGATCATGCCCCCGATAATCAGTGGATCGGCGAAACTGACATGGTTGCTGGCAACGATCACCGAACCTTCCTCGGGAATGTTGTCCTCTCCGACGACCTGTACCCGGTAAATGGTGTGAATCAGCATCCATACCAGGAATCGCATCAGGAATTCCGGCACCAGCGTGAAGATATATACAGCCACTACGGCGTTCAATATTGCGGTTATCAGGAACAGATCGGGAATCGACAGGCCGGCCGGGCCAAGCAACAGCATGGCCATCACCGCGGCAATCACCATGAACAGGGCATTTAGAATATTGAGGCCGGCGATGACGCGGGAGCGGTGTTGCGGAGAGGAGCGGTGTTGCACCAGCGCGTAAAGCGGCACGATATAGAATCCTCCGAATACGCCGATCAGCACCAGGTCAGCCATGATGCGCCAGTTAGCGCCGCTGGACAGGAACTCAATCGCTGTCACGCTGACGCCGGGGCTGGCCGGTGAGGCGAAATACAGGTCCAGCCCAAAGATTGTCAGCCCAATTGCACCGAAGGGGACCAGGCCAATTTCTACCTGTTTGCCGGAAAGCCTTTCGCACAGCAAAGAACCGGTACTGATACCGACGATAAACAGGGCGAGCAGAGTGGACATCAGGTTTGCATCGCCGCCGAGGACATTCTGGCTGTAGCTTGGGATCTGGACCAGGAAAGTCGCACCGAAAAACCAGAACCAGGAAATACCCAGCACGCTGTTCAGGACCGTGCGGTTTTCATTGAGAAACCTGAGGTTGCGGTAAGTTTCGCTGAAAATATTCCAGTTGATTTTAAGCTCGGGGCAAACCGCTTCAGCCACCGGTATCCTCCGGCTGTACAGGTAGCCGGCGACGGCAACCAGAAGGCAGGCGATACCCACCCAGTAGGGCCAGCCGACCTCAACTCCGGCTAGCTGGGGCCCGGCTATGGTGCCCGCGAGTATGGCCACAAAGGTTCCCATTTCAATCAGGGCATTACCGCCGACCAGTTCCTCCTTGCTCAGGATTTGCGGCAGGATGCCGTACTTGATGGGCCCGAAAATCGTCGACTGGAGACCGAGCAGGAACAGTACGGCCAACAACAGGGTCACGCTGTTCAGCCAGAAACCCAACGTGGCCAGCAGCATAATGCCTACTTCGAACAGTTTGACCAGGCGGACCTGTACCGATTTTTCATACTTGTCGGCGAATTGCCCGAACAGGGCGGAAAACAGGAAAAACGGCAGGATGAACAGCATCGCGCTGAGATTGACCACCTGGTTGGTGTTCATGCCGACCAGCTCGCTGCTCTTGAATACCAGCAGGGCAGCCAGAGCGTTTTTGAATATATTGTCGTTAAATGCCCCCAGCCCCTGGGTCATGTAAAACGGCATGAAACGCCGCTGACCGAACAGGCTGAATTGTGAGTGCCCGGACATATTCAGGCGATGCTGGTCAGGACGCCGGCGATGGTTGCTGTCATCATCGTGGCCAGGGTGCCGCCAAGAACCGCCCTCAGGCCGAGCCGGGCGATGTCAGAACGACGTTCCGGGGCCAGGCCTCCAATGCCGCCGATCTGGATAGCAATGGAGGAAAAGTTGGCAAACCCACACAGAGCGTACGTGGAAATCAGCAAAGCTTTGGGCGAAAGCGTGTCCTGGATTTCTTTGAGGTGTGCGTAGGCGACAAATTCATTGGTCACCGCTTTCTCTCCAATCAGCCCACCCACCGTGACGGCGTCTTGCCATGGCACGCCGATGACCCAGGCCAGTGGCGAGAGGAGGTAACCCAGGATCATCGACAGGCTCAACTGTGAACCAACTGCAGCCTCAATTCCTGAAATCTGACCAATCCAGCCAAGTGGGTAATTGATCATGGCGATCAGTGCGATGAAGGCCAGCAGCATACCACCGACGTTCAAGGCCAGCCTGACGCCGTCAGAAGCTCCGTTGGCAGCCGCTTCGATTACGTTCGTGGCCGTCTTCTCGACGTGCAGCGAGACCTTGCCCCTGGTCAGAGATTCGTCCACTTCCGGCTTCAGCAACTTGGCGATAACTATGGTTGCCGGCGCCGCCATGATGCTGGCGGACAATAAATGCTTGGCGTAAAAAATCCGGACCGCTTCGTCGGCGCCACCCAGCATGGTGATATAGGCCGCGAGCACGCCGCCGGCGATGGTCGCCATACCCCCTACCATCATCGTGAACAGTTCCGACTCGGTCATGCGCGCTATGTAGGGGCGCACAACCAGTGGCGCTTCTGTTTGCCCCACAAATACGTTGGCAGCAACGGAGAGCGATTCCGAGCCGCTGATGCGCATGACTTTTAACATGACCCAGGCCATCGCCTGGACAATTTTCTGCATCAGGCCGATGTGATAAAGAACAGACATCAGCGCAGCAAAGAAAATAATGGTCGGCAGCACCTGGAAAGCAAAGATGAAACCAAGATTCGACGGATCGGCCAGCGATCCGAAAATGAAGGCTGACCCCTCCATGGCAAAACTGATAATGCGCACGAAGATGCGGCTCAGGCCTTCAAAGAACTCCCTTCCGCCAGGAACCAGGATCACCAGGATCGCGAAAAACAGCTGCAAACCAATGCCGGAAGCAACCAGTTTGTAGTCCACTGCTTGCCGGTTCGAAGAGAGAATGAAGGCAATACTGATCAGCACAGCCAACCCAAAAACACCAAAGGCAATCGTGCCCATCATGAAGCGCTCTCCCTGATACCTGATCTTATGATCATTCGGGGCAATGTATCGGCTTTACCCACAGCAATCAAATTCATCAATTTATCCGCAGAGGACGCAGAAGACGCAGAATATGGGGCGGTTGATAGGTCTGTCGTATAGATATTGAAGGAGGTTAGTTTGTTAGACACCCGGTTTTCAGCTTGGTGAAGCAGAATCTCGCACCGCTCTTTTCCGCGTCTTCTGCGAATTTTGCGTCCTCCGCGTTACTTATTTACAGTCCCTCAAATCTTGATCTTTGCCCACTTGCGGCTGCGCCATTGCTGGGCGCAGTTGAGGGCCTGGCCGACGCGGTAGATGCCGTTAACGATCCAGACGCCGAGCAAGCCGTAACCGAGCGTCGGGCCGACCAGGAAGGCCAGGGGCAGGAAGAAAACCCACTGCCAGATCAGGCTGATCCACATGCTGCGGCGCGTGTCGCCGGCGCCGATCAGTGCATTCATCAGAACCATGCCCATCGTATCGAAAGAGATCATCAGGGCCCAAAGTACCATTGGCAGGTGGGCCAGTTGCCGTGTCTCGGGATTGCTCAGGAAAATGCCGAGGATGGGATACGCCAGCG
This sequence comes from Lysobacterales bacterium, assembly GCA_030637665.1. Classification (GTDB taxonomy): domain Bacteria; phylum Pseudomonadota; class Gammaproteobacteria; order Xanthomonadales; family SZUA-36; genus JAJRRA01. The sequence continues at coordinate 8,403 of DAOWGA010000332.1, forward strand.
GAATGAGCAACAGGCTCATGGCCAGGCCGTAAATAAAAGTCAGCGCGCTGCAGTTCCAGCCCCACATGGCGGCGTCGGCCTTGTCACCCCGGCCGAGCGCATTGCCGACCAGGGTGGTCGCTGCCAGAGCGATGCCGAAGGCCGGCAGTATGGCCGTAATGTGGAAGGTCATCAGAACATTGATCGCCGCCACTTCGGCGGTTCCGATCCGGCCCACAATCCACACCAGCGTGACCAGGCCCGCAGAAAAAAACAGTTGTTGCAGGCTGCTTGGCAGAGACAGCATGAACTGCTGCCATAGAGTGCTGCGTGAGGGAATGCCGTGCAGGAAGCCTTTGTCGCTGGCGTGACGAATGGCGAAGAAAAAGTACAAAGCCGTTCCGATGTACAGGGAAATCGTGGTGGCCAGGCCGGCTCCGAAGACCCCCAGTTCAGGGGCGCCCAGGTTGCCGAAAATCAACACCCAATTCAGGAATATATTGATGGCATGCATGATCAGCAGCGTGCGCAGATACACCCCGGTCATGTGAATTGCGCTCCAGTAGCCCCTGAAAGAGAAATTCATGCCCACGGCCATCATGCTGGCGATGCGTACCTGCAGGTAGGGCGTGCCCAGCTCCCGGACTGCGGGATCGTCGGTCAGGAATGAAAACGCCAGCGGTGTGAACAGAATCAGAATCACGCACAAAGGAATCCCGATCATCAGGGCAAGGACCAGGCCGCCGTTAAGTGGGATAGCCGTTTCGGAGGTTCGCCCCTCACCCAGCCTCCTGGCCGCCAGGGCCTGGACACCGGCCGACAGGCCAATAATGAAGGAAATGGCCATGTAGCTGCTAAAACTGCCAATTCCGGTCGCGGCCAGAGCCGTGTCGCCGAGGCGCCCGACCATGCCGATGTCGACCAGGTTCAGGATGTTCTGCGACATCATTCCACCCGTGATCGGCAGGGCAATGCTCCAGATCAGCTTTCGCCTGCCCTTGTCGGGGAACAGGCGGTGCAATCGGGTGGCCGCTGCAGTCATATGATCAGCTGGCGAAAATGATGGTTTCGCGTGTTGCAGCGAAGTGGATGTCGGGCCAGCGTTCCTCGGTGAGTTGCAGGTTGATCCGGGATGGCGCCAGGTAGACCAGTTGGCCGGCACCGTCTTCAGCCAGGTTATTCTGCAGTTGGCGCTTGAAGTCAGCCAGCATCTTTTCATCCTCGCATTGAATCCAGCGCGTGGTTTGTACGTTGATGGTTTCAAAGCTTGCGTCGACGTTATATTCGTTCTTGAGCCGGTAGGCCACTACGTCGAACTGGAGAATGCCGACTGCACCGAGTATCAGGTCGTTGCCCAATAGTGGCCTGAAGAACTGGGTTGCACCTTCCTCTGAAAGTTGGCTAAGGCCCTTTTGCAGGGCTTTCAGTTTCAAGGGGTCACGCAGCTGTGCCCGGCGAAACAACTCGGGGGCGAAATTCGGGATGCCTGTGAATTGGAGTGATTCGCCTTCGGTGAAAGTATCGCCAATGCTGATGGTCCCGTGGTTGTGCAGGCCCACGATATCTCCGGGCCAGGCATTCTCCACGTGCTCACGGTCTTGCGCCATGAAGGTCAGTGCGTTGGCTGCCTTCACGCTTTTGTCCAGGCGTACATGATGCATTTTCATCCCGCTGTGAAAACGGCCCGAGCATATTCTCAAAAAAGCGACCCTGTCCCGATGAGCCGGATCCATGTTGGCCTGTATCTTGAACACGAATCCAGTCATTTGGGGTTCACTTGCTTCCACCGTGCGGCCAAGCGTTGCCCGGGAACCGGGTGTGGGTGCATTGACAGCGAATGCATCCAGTAAAGGAGTGACGCCGAAATTATTGATCGCCGAGCCGAAAAATACGGGTGTCTGTTCGCCGGCGAGATAAGCTTCCTGGTCAAACGCATGGCTGGCGCCCTGTACCAGTTCGATTTCTTCGCGGAGTTCTTGTGCATACGGCCCGAGACGCTCATCCAGTTCCGGATTGTCGATGCCCTCGATGAGTTCTGCTTCCTGCGTGACGTAGTTCCTGCCTGACTCATACAAATGAACCGTGCCGTCCAGCAGGTGGAAGACACCTTTGAGGCGCTGACCCATGCCGATTGGCCAGGTAACCGGCGCGCATTGAATCCCCAGCACGGATTCCACTTCATCCAGCAGTTCCAGCGGGTCGCGCCCTTCGCGATCGAGCTTGTTGATGAAGGTGAAAATCGGAGTCTGTCTGAGCCGGCAGACTTCCATCAACTTGATGGTGCGTTCTTCCACGCCCTTTGCACAGTCTATGACCATCAAGGCCGAGTCCACAGCGGTCAGCGTCCGGTATGTATCTTCCGAGAAATCGGCGTGGCCCGGGGTATCCAGCAGATTGATAACCAGGTCGCGGTACTTGAACTGCATGACGGATGAAGTCACCGAAATGCCGCGTTCCTTCTCCAGTTTCATCCAGTCCGACGTCGCATAACGGGCTGCCTTTTTGGCTTTGACTGTACCCGCCATCTGGATTGCGCCGCCAAACAGCAGCAGCTTTTCCGTCAGGGTCGTCTTGCCGGCATCCGGATGCGAAATGATCGCAAAAGTCCGGCGGCGGGCGATTTCATTTTCTAATTCAGACATAGTGATCAGGGTTGTTCACGCGGGCTAAATCCGGGAAGCCGTTTGGCGATCAAATCGATTAGCCAAAGGGGAAAGCCCGCGATTCTAACAGAATGACGGCTCAGGGTTTTCCCGCAGCGTCTTTTGAAGCGCCTTTCAGGAATCGCTGCTCTTCCGGAATCGTAGCTGTGCCTTCCGGAGTCCGAAATTTAAACGGGACTGAGATCAGCTTCATGCCCGTATTCTGCTGAATCGCGAAATGCAGATGGGGGCCGGAGCTGAAACCGGTGTTTCCCGAGCGTGCGATTCTCTGCCCTGCCCGGACTCGTGATCCGGGCCGCACGTTAACGCTGGCCAGGTCCAGGTGAGCATATAAAGCCATGGTGCCGTCGTCGTGCAGGACACGAACGTGATTGGCCTTGTCAGCGAATTTTTCAAAATTGGTCCCACCGCGATTGAAATCTTCCTCTACATCCATCACCGTCCCGTTCCGCACTGCGTGGATGGCAGTTCCCACCGGCATGGCAATGTCCACAGCGTAAATGGCGTCGGGGGAGTTGTGTGTCTTTTCGCCCTGGAAACCCTGGCTGACAGGATATTCCTCGGTTGCTGCAAAAGGCGGGAGCACGACCATCCCTTCAATCTGTTTGCTCATCGGCCGCCCCGGTATTGAAGACATGCCTAGCCGGTAACTGAAGCCCTGTCTCTGATCCAGCGCGCCGATGCCAACCAGTGTCTGTTCGGTCTGGGCCGGGATGATAAAACGGGCGGGCAGGGGGGGTTCGGAAAGTACGTTAACCGCCTCTTCAAATCTCAGTTCAACTTCAACCGGGCCCCAGAAATCGTTGAACAGCAAGTAGACAGGACTTTCCTTTCGGCCATCGCGGCGTATTTTCAAGCGCGGCTCCGGCTCCCGCTCCATGTATACCGTCTCGAATTCGACCCCCTCTGCCGGCGCCTGGTCCGTGAAGTGCCAGATGCCGTTCTCGTCCTGGAATTTATATATATTTTTTGCCAGCGCACTGATTGGCAGCAGTGTCACTGCAGCAAGCAGAAAGGCCAGGCATGTTTTGTTTCCCGTCAAATCCCGTATCCTCAGGTTTTCAGCCGTGATTAGCATTCAATCACGTTCACGGCCAGTCCGCCACGTGAAGTTTCTTTGTAGTGGCTCTTCATGTCGGCGCCCGTTTCACGCATGGTCTTGATCACCTTGTCCAGGGACACCTGGTGCTTGCCGTCTCCACGAATGGCCATGCGTTGCGCATTAATCGCTTTGACGGCAGCCATCGCGTTACGTTCAATGCACGGAATCTGGACCAGGCCGCCAACCGGGTCACAGGTCAGGCCCAGGTTGTGCTCCATCCCGATTTCCGCCGCGTTTTCAACCTGGAATAGCTTTCCTCCCATGGCCGCCGTCAAGCCGCCGGCCGCCATGGAGCAGGCAACGCCCACCTCGCCCTGGCAACCAACCTCTGCGCCCGATATCGAGGCGTTCTGCATGTAGAGAATCCCGATGGCTCCGGCGGTTAGCAGGAATTCGATGATTCCTTCCTCGCTGGCGCCGGGAATAAAGTCACAGTAATACTGAATGACAGCTGGAATGATACCGGCGGCGCCATTGGTCGGGGCCGTAACTACCCTTCCCCCGGCGGCGTTTTCCTCGTTTACAGCCAG
>DAOWGA010000272.1 GCA_030637665.1 Lysobacterales bacterium
ATTACGCTTGACAGCTTCCATCTTCGCAGAACTCAGGAACGCCGATATCTGCTGCGTACCGCTCGTCACCTCCCTCTTTTCAATCAGAGTTTGATAGGAAGGCAGTGCAAAAGAAGTGATAATTGCGATAACGGCTATGACCACCATCAACTCGATAATAGTGAAGCCCTTGCTTGTGGAAAATTCCTTTTTCCCTTTCTGTGGGTCCCTCCTGGTCTGTGCCGATGTTTTCATTTCGGTCCCCAAGAGAATATGATTGGATGTACGATTAATAGTATAGAGGCGCTGAAAGGACAATGTGCGCCGCGGCTGACCGCTTGTCGTTTTGTAAAAGCCGCCTGTCCGGAAACTGTACTTTTGGACGGCTTGATAGGGAAAAATCAGGTGACCTAATGGGGACATACAGAAAAATGAAGACATACAAAAAAAAGCGCTCGGGCTTTACCATCATTGAATTGATGATCGTCATTGTTATTGTGGCCATTCTCGTGAGCCTCGCCTATCCTTCTTACGTACAGTACATCAGAAAGGCGAAAAGGGGTGAAGCACAGCAGTTGCTATTGAACTGGGCGATTAACCAGGAGATATGGCGTTCCAATAATATTTCATATAACGGTGTTACTGATACCACCAGTCCTGACTATATTATTCCTGGACATGATGACTATGACTTCACTCCAAGTAACGTCACAGCAGCAAGCTATACACTCCAGGCTGCAGCGAAAAGCGGTAACGACCAGCAAAATGACGAAGCAAGGAATGGTACATCGTGTGCAACCATAACGCTTACCCAAAGGGGAGAAAAGGACGACCCAGCCTGCTGGGATTGAGTTCAAGGTCAGGAGGCACTGATTTCACCCCCCCGGTGATTTTCGCTACATTGTCCTGAACCAATGCGAACGCTTGGGTGACATTGACCCTGTGCCAGTGAAATCCGAGCGCAAATTGCCCTTGCTCAAAGCCAGCCAAATACAATTTCCCAGGGGGCTCAAAGCGCTGCTGGCAGGCATTGTCTTGCTCCCGTTCATTTATTCCGGCAACGATCAACTCAGTCAGCTGGAACAGGTCATGCAGCGCGGCAGCCTGACCATGCTCACGCGCAACGGCGCCAGCAGTTACTATCTGGGGTCCGAGGGCGACACCGGACCGGAATATGAACTGGTCAGGAACTTCAGTGACTACCTCGGTGTTGATCTTGAAATAGAGGTTGCTGAGGCATTCAACCAGTTGTCCGTCCTGCTCGATAAGGGTAAGGGCGAGTTGATCGCGGCCAATCTCACCCGCACGCCGGAGCGCGAACTGGTTTTCAATTTCGGCCCGGATTATCTGGACACTTCCACCATCGTGGTCTATCGCCGCGGCGAAGCCCGCCCGCAAGGCATGGCGGACCTGGAGGGGCGGAAAATAATGGTAATTGCCGGCTCGAGTTATGAAGAGGCGCTGGTCAAGGCGCACGAGCAACAGCCAGGTCTGGAATGGGAGTCGAGGAGTGATGTCGGCATCGAGGCCCTCCTGCTGGCCGTGTCCGACGGTGCAATTGACATTACATTGATCGATTCCAATATCTATAGTCTCAACACACAGTTTTATCCGCGGGTCGCCACTGCGTTCAGCCTCGCGGGAACGATGCCCCACGCCTGGGCCTTCCCGTCCGGTGCCGATGACAGCCTGGTGCAAAAAGCCCGGGCTTTCATGTTGCAGGCCAGGAACAATGGCCAGCTGCAGGCGATCATTGAAACCTTTTACCAGCCAAGGCAGCGGCTGGACCGCGTTGGCATGTTCCAGTTTCTTGAACAGGTCAGGAAACGCCTGCCACCGCTGCTGCCCGTTTTCCAGGACGTTGCCAATGCACACGGGATGGATTGGCGCCTGCTGGCCGCCATCGGCTACCAGGAATCGCACTGGAACCCCGAAGCAGCTTCGTACACGGGTGTGCGGGGCATCATGATGCTGACTCGGCGCACGGCCGCCCAACTGGGCCTGACTGACCGGCTGGACCCGGAACAGAGCATCGAGGGCGGTGCGCGCTATTTTCTGCAACTGCACAGCCGCATCCCCAAGCGCATCGAGGAACCGGACCGCACCTGGATGGCGCTTGCTGCCTACAACATGGGCATGAGCCACCTGGAAGATGCGCGGGTTCTTACGCAAAAGCGGGGCGGAAGTCCTGACTCATGGGATGACGTGAACAAAAACCTGGATCTGCTTAGCCAGGAGAAGTGGTATCGCGATTTGCGTTTCGGCTATGCACGGGGGTTTGAGGCCAGGCAGTATGTGGAGAATATCCGAAGTTATTACGATATTTTGATTTGGATGGAGACTCGGGAGCACCCGATGCTGGTGGCTCAGGCTCTGGCCCCTGAATGACCTTTTGCTGACGACTGTTCTTTCTGGTGCTGTGCGGGCGTGCGGCAGGCACGATGCCCTGTAAGCCCGGTCCCGATCAGGCTGAAACATTTGCGAGGGGAGCCCGCAGGGCCGGATAAGAAAGGGTTGAGAAAGCCTACCCGGGGCGCTATATGCCCGCACTGCCTTCAATATACGTACTGAATAAAAAGATGGTCGCCCGCATGGCGGGCTCCTACAGGTCTAGCCAGAGGCAGTGGCCGGATTTTTTGCGGATGGTTTGCAGGCGGGCTTCGTGTTGGGCTGCTTCTTCGTCGGTGGGCAACAGGACTTGTATGGGGGGGCGATCGGAAACATTGAAAGCCTCTCCCGCCACATCTTGTGCCGATGCTTCGAAGCTCAGGACCAGGTCGCTCTGCCCGCCGGTCATGGCCAGGTAGACGTCTGCCAGTATCTCGGCGTCGAGCAATGCGCCGTGTAGTTTACGGCTGCTGTTGTCAACCTCGTAGCGCCTGCACAGCGCGTCCAGGCTGTTGCGCTGACCCGGGTGCAGGTCGCGCGCCAGTTCCAGAGTATCCAGCACGCTGGCATGGCTTTCGATACGAAGGGGATTGCTTTGCAGGGAAAGTTCCATGTCCAGGAAGCCGATGTCGAAAGGAGCGTTGTGGATCAGCAATTCTGCACCTTCGATAAAAGCCAGGAACTCCGGGGCGATATCGGCAAACAGCGGTTTGTCCTGGAGGAACTCGCGGCTGATGCCGTGGACTTCGAGGGCGCCGTCTTCGATGTCCCTTTCGGGGTTGAGATACTGGTGAAAATGATTTCCGGTCAAGCGCCGGTCGATCAGCTCTACGGCGCCAATTTCGATGATGCGGTGGCCTTGTTGTGGGTCCAGGCCGGTGGTTTCGGTGTCTAGCACGACTTGTCGCAATTTGAATTTCCTGTTGTTTCGCGGGCGAGGCCCGCTCTTACATTTTTTCTTTCGCGGGCATGGCCCGCTCCTACAGTGACATGGGCCGCTGTTGCAAATCTGTAGATGTCGGCCGCGTGGCGGCCTCCTACAGTGGGATGGCCAGGCGGGCGAGTTCGTCGGCGCGTTCGTTTTCGGGTACGCCGCTGTGGCCTTTAACCCACTTCCATTTTACATTGTGCGGTGCAATTGCCTTTTCCAGGCGCTGCCATAATTCGACGTTTTTTACCGGTTTTTTGGCGGCTGTTTTCCAGTCACGCTGTTTCCACTGCGCAAGCCACTCAGTCATTCCTTTCATCACATAAGTGGAGTCGGTATGGATGGTGATGTTACACGTTCGCTTCAAAGCCTCCAATGCCTGAATCACCGCCATCATCTCCATGCGGTTATTGGTGGTGGAGGCATCCCCACCGGACATCTCCCTGCGGTGGCCACGGTACATCAATACACTGCCCCAGCCACCCGGGCCGGGATTGCCACTGCAGGCACCGTCGGTATAAATTATTACGGTTCGATGAGGCATTTCTTTCTCTTCTTTTCTAGCTGCCCATAGGTGCTGATTGTACAACGCCGGAGCGCCGTTGCCGGAATCGCAATGGAGTCATTTCCGGGCTGTCACGGTGCCGCGCCTGCAACAGGATGACATCTGCAAACGGTAAAGCAAGGCCAGCCGGCCCGGAATGCATGAATACCGGCCGGCTCATGTTCAGCAAACCGGCGCCGGCAAAGCCCTGCATGGTCATATCCAGGCGGTCCAGTTCAAATTTTACTTTCAGTGGCGCCAGGCCCGGCAGCCTGCGAATTTTGCCCTGGGACCGGTAGCGCCAACCCAGGCGGTTGAGGCCCAGTACAATCAGCACACCATCCCTTGCCAGCACCCGCACAGCTTCAGATAACTCGGCTTCTGTGCCATCGCTCAGAACATGGTGCAACACCACCATGCTGAACACCTTGTCCTGAAATGGGAGTTCCCCGGTATTGCAGCGAATGCGCTGTGCGGACCCGGGCTGACTGCCCTTGTTCAGGCTCAGCGAAACGCCGAAATTTTCCGCGGCACTGTGCAGATAAACCGGGTCAAACAAGGGTGCAGCGCCGTGATGAATTTCCAGCGTGTGACTAAAACGGCCGATCCTGACAGCACTCCTGAGCAGCCCCTGCGAAAGGCCTCGGAGGATATTTTGCCTGGACACCGAATCAGACATCGATCGAGCTATCCCAATTGATAATTTGGTAGAATACTTCGTTCACGAGACGGTGTATCCAAAAAATTGGAGCGTAATGAAATGAACCACCATAAGGGGGTGATTGAAGTCACGGCCATTCCTGCCTTTTCAGACAATTATATCTGGCTGATCTCCACCGGTGGAACTTCCTGTGCCGTGGTCGATCCCGGCGATGCGCAACCGGTTGTCGACGTGTTAAACGAACATGGCCTTGACCTGGATTACATCCTGATCACCCACCACCACCCCGATCACATAGGTGGCATGCGGCGCCTGCAGAAATTGAGCGGCGCGGAGATCTATGGGCCGCATGATACTCGCATCCCGGGGCAGAACCGAATGTTCAACGAAGGGGAAACAGTCAGCCTGCCCAAACTGGGCCTCGAATTCGGGGTGCTGGAAGTGCCTGGCCATACGTCCACCCACATCGCATTTTACGGTCATGGCAGCCTGTTTTGCGGTGATACGCTGTTTAGCGTGGGCTGCGGCCGCCTGTTCGAGGGCAGCCCCGCGCAAATGCAGACCTCGCTGGACAAACTGGCCGCCCTGCCGCCGGAAACAAGCGTGTACTGTGCGCACGAATACACCCTGTCCAATTGCAAGTTTGCTCTCGCAGTGGAGCCGGACAATCCGGATCTTATCCGCCGGGCCCGGCAAGTCGAGCTTGCCAGGACCCAGGCTGAGCGCACAGTTCCGAGCAGGCTGGGCGAGGAAATAGCGGTCAACCCCTTTCTCAGGTGCAGGCAGGAAACCGTCGTTGCTGCCGCCCGGAAAAGACAGGCCGGAGTCGAAGCCGGGGCTGAAACCCTTGCCGTCATACGCGCATGGAAAGATTCTTTCTGAACGGTAATTACTTGACCCGCCGGGTGCAAACCGCATAATAGCGGGCGAAAACAAACTATTCGGGAGTGTTTGTGTTTTTACGCTTTATATCAGCGCTGATGATTTTGTCGCTCGTTGGCTGTGCCACTACCGGCACGGGCACGAATGACACGGCCCTGAGCAATCCCGAACCGCCGGTCAAGCCGGTGCCGGTCCCAAGTTCCGTAGCCACGGTGGACGAACATCTTTTTGTGCCCGAGCCGGCACCTGCTGTCAGCAGTGAATCTCATGTTCATGACAATGTCTGGGAACGCCTGATACACAGTTTTGACCTGCCGGAATGCTCTGATCACGAAGTCAATCTGAAGTGGGCGCAGTGGTACGCAGACCATCCTGAATACATGCAACGCATATTCAAACGCGCCCAGCCCTGGATCTTTTTTATCGCCGAGGAACTGGAACGGCGGGAACTGCCGGGTGAACTGGCCCTGCTCCCCATTGTCGAGTCCGCTTACGATCCATTCGCCTACTCCAGCGGCCGGGCCCTGGGCACCTGGCAATTCATCAGCAGCACCGGCAAGAGCTACGGCCTGAATCAAAACTGGTGGTATGACGGCCGCAGGGACGTGTGGGCTTCCACCCATGCCGCGCTGGATTACCTGACTTACATGAATGGAATGTTCGAGGGCGACTGGTTACTGACCCTGGCCGGTTACAACTCCGGTGAAAATCGCGTAATGCGGCAGGCGAAAAAAAATCGGAAAGCCGGCAAACCGGCGGATTTCTGGAACCTGCGCCTGCCGCGTGAAACCCGCGGCTACGTGCCAAAGCTGCTTGGCCTGACCTGCCTGTTCAAGAACCCGGAGCAGTACGATTTCGAATTCCCGGGTACGCCCGATAAGCAAGTGATTGCATCTGTCGATCTTGGCCGCCAGGCTGACCTGGTACTGGTGTCCCAGATGGCCGGGGTTGCCATTGATGTGCTGTTTACACTGAATCCCGGTTACAACCGCTGGGCGACATCTCCCGACGGGCCATACCGGGTCGTTCTGCCGGTGGAGGGTGCAGAATTGCTGGGTGCCAGCCTGGAGACAATCGATCCATCCTCCCTGATGAAATGGGACCAGGTTGTGGTGGAAAGTGGTGACTCTTTGTCCAGAATTTCAGCCAGGCACCATGTGCCGGTTTCCGTGCTGCGCTCCAGCAACGACATAGACGGCGACCTGATCCGGGTGGGACAGAAACTGCGCCTGCCCCGGGATGACCAACTGCTGGTGGATCCGCTCTACGCCGAAGCCGCCATGGAACTGCGGACCCTTCAATCGGGCCTGATTGCAGCTGACCGGGTTACCCACCGGGTAAGGCCGGGTGAAAGTCTTTCGGTGATTGCCCGCCGCTATCGTGTTTCCGTCAGGGACCTGCAGCGCTGGAACAACATTTCCGATCCGCGCACGCTGCGAGCGGGTGCGAGTATTACTGTTTTCAACAGCCCGGCCAGGGCAGCGGCTGATAAGGGCACCGTACAGTACGTGGTGCGCAGGGGTGACTCGCTGTGGAGCATTGCGCAGAAATACAAAGTAAAAGTCAACGACCTCCAGAACTGGAATGATCTGGGGAGCAACACGGTTCTGCAACCCGGCCAATCCATAAAAATCGTACTCTGAATCATGCAGGCTGGGAAATGGGTTGCAAGCATCGCACTGACCGCAACGCTATGGATCGCATCAGCCGAAGCCATTGAACTGGACGGCAAAGCAGTTCAGGGCGGCTTGATTTTCGGCACAACCCGGGCAGGCAACCAGGTGTTCCTCGATGACACCGAGGTCATGGTTTCGGCCGCGGGAGAGTTTGTCATCGGATTCGGGCGTGACGAGACCGGGAATCGTATCCTGCGCATCAGGGAAGCCTCGGGCAGTGAGGCAACACTGACTCTTGCCGTGGCGCCACGTGAATACAAGATCGAACGGATTGATGGCCTGCCGCCGAAAACGGTCACACCCGACCCCGAAGCAGCTGAGCGAATTAAAAAGGAAGGCGCGATGGTTTCTTCGGCGCGTGCATTACGTGACCAAAGATCCGATTACACTGATGGCTTCGCCTGGCCTGCGCAAGGGCGCATCAGTGGCGTATACGGCAGCCAGCGCGTTCTCAACGGGGAACCCAGGCGTCCTCATTTCGGCCTGGACATCGCAGCGGACCAGGGCAGCCCTGTATACGCACCCGCAGATGGAATCATCACCCTGGCCCAACCCGACCTTTATTTTTCCGGGGGCACCATCATCCTGGACCACGGCCAGGGCCTCTCTTCCAGCTTTCTGCACTTGAGTAAAGTCCTGGCGGAAGTCGGAGCCAGAGTCAAAAAGGGCGAACTGATTGCTGAAGTAGGTGCGACCGGCCGTGCCTCGGGCCCTCACCTGGACTGGCGCATGAACTGGCTGAACCGCCGCGTGGACCCGGAACTCTTGCTGGATCGTACGCCGCAGAAAATCCAGATCCAGATGACTGAACCCTGATCTAGTTCCTGGAAAGCTCGAGCCGCACCGGGGCACCGGCGCCGGCTACGTAGCCACCATCTATACCCTTGGTGACCACCGAAACCGCGTTGTGCGGATGGAGGCTCTCGTAGTGAGTGCAACGTGCCCAGTAATCGAGAATGCGCTCATCACGATTCAGGGCGGTCTGGATGCGGCGGCCGGCGTCTTCACAAAACATCAGGTTGCTGCCATTGAGCAGGGCAAAGGCTTGCTCATCTTCACGCTTGACGGTGGCTTGCACTGGCGTCTTGAGTGAATTTTCAATTTGGTCGATCAAATCCACGATGGGAAACATCTCGAAAGTGGGCGTCAGCCTCACGCGGACCTCTGCGGCGCTGCGCTGGCTGTGAGGCGTGGCGAGAATACCTTCCTCGCTGCCGAGCCATTCGTGGATCTGGTTGAATTCGACCTTGTCCTTGCCAAAGAAATCGCTGCGGAATTTGTCCTGGATCAACTGCCGCGACAGGGCCGCGGAACAGGGACAGGTGCTGGAATACAAAATTTCCAGGCCCATCTCGAGACTGAATTCATTACCTTCCAGGATACCGATCATCGAAACCGGATAACGCCTCCAGCCGACATTGTCGCTTTCCAGTGCAGGCCGGCGCGTGATGTAATCGAAGTCGACACGAATCAGTGCGCGGTCACTGAGACCTTCATGGGATTCGAGAAATGAACGCAGCAACTGGCGTAAAGTGAGGGGATTGAGGGGCTTTTCACCAAAACCCTGATCCAGGTGCAGGTACAAGCGGGACATGTGTATGCCGCGCACTTCAGGATCGATCAGATTAACATAGGCCGTAACGAGTGCCGTGGACTGGATCAGACCACCGGCATCGTCTTCGATGCGAACGGGCATCTCGATCTCGTTCATACCCACCCACGCCAGTTCCCCGGCCACTTCGGCCTTGGCGTCATTGGCTATGTCGGGCATATCCCGCAGCACGCTTTCAAAAGGACCCATATTTATCTCCGCACCTGAACTTCACCATATCGGTGTTACCGGACCGGCAATCAAGTGCAATTATCGCATGTTGTGTGGATTATCGTTTAAAAGGCGGAGGCAGGCAAAGATTTGCTGTGTGGACAGGGGTTCTTTTAGTCGGGGCCGTCTGCGCTGCGCTGCGACGTTCAAATTCGCTCCCGGCGAATTTGTCAAACCTCTTTCGGTTCGAATCGATGATATGTTGTCCGTAATTTGAAAAAGCCACTCTGAAGTGACTTTTTTTCATAACTGGTCGGGGCGAGAGGATTCGAACCTCCGACCCCTGCAACCCCATTGCAGTGCGCTACCAGACTGCGCCACGCCCCGACATTCAGATATCCCGTTGAGCATCTCGAACGAGACGCGGGAGTTTACCCTAATTACGGATTCCGGAATAGCCGCATTAAAAAATGCGGCCTGTTATTTCAGCGTTTGAGAACCTGCAACACCTGTTCCAACTCCATGCGGACCTGGCGGATGATTTGTTGACTACGATTAATGTCGTCACGAGCCTCATCGCCTTCCAGCATCTGGCGTGCTCCACCAATGGTGTAGCCCTGCTCGTACAGCAGGCTGCGAATCTGGCGGATCATCATTACATCGCCGCGTTGATAATAGCGGCGGTTTCCACGGCGTTTAACCGGTTTGAGTTGCTCGAACTCCTGTTCCCAATAGCGAAGCACGTGCGGCTTTACACCACATAGCTCGCTGACTTCACCTATTGTGAAATAACGTTTCGCCGGAATCGGCGGTAGATCTCGGTCAATCCCCGGATCCAACATATGCTTCTACCCTTGCGCGCAATTTTTGCCCTGGCCGGAACGTCACCACACGGCGTGCGGAAATCGGGATTTCCTCGCCCGTTTTGGGGTTTCTGCCTGGCCTTTGGTTTTTATCACGTAGTTGAAAGTTACCAAACCCTGAAAGTTTGACGTTTTCGCCCCCTTCAAGCGCAGTTTTGATTGCCTCGAAATATGCATCCACAAATTCCTTGGCTTCTCTCTTATTCAAACCGACTTCTTCAAATAAACGATCGGCTATTTCTGCCTTAG
>DAOWGA010000273.1 GCA_030637665.1 Lysobacterales bacterium
CGCTACGTTTACACCGGCAACGTTCACGACTTTACCGGCTCGAGCACCTACTGCCACAACTGCGGCAGCATGCTGATCGGCCGAGACTGGTATGAACTCTCGACCTGGACGCTGGAGCACGATGGCAGTCGGGCAACCTGCGGGCATTGCGGTAAACCGGTCGCCGGTGTCTTCGAATCGCAACCCGGAACCTGGGGTGCAAGACAGCAAGCGCTGAGAGTTGTTGATTTCGAATCACAATAAATACACCATGACGGGCATGGATTCCGCTTGCTCCACGCGCAGCATTATTTACAGCTGTCTTTTACTCATGGGAAGTAATTGATCGTGCAGACGTATTTGCCCTTTTTCCTGGTCGGCCTCGGCAGCATGGCTGGCGGTGTAAGCCGTTATGGCATCAGCCTGTGGACGCAGAATATCTCGGTCTTCAGCATCCCCTATGGAACACTGATATCAAACCTGGCGGGGTGCCTGATTATCGGCCTCATTGCAGGCATCAGCGGGAAATCGGAATTGCTGTCGAGCGAAATGCGACTACTCCTGGCCACCGGATTCTGTGGCGGCTTTACCACCATGTCGTCTTTTATCTATGAACTGGGTCAGTTCGTTCAGGACAAGGAATTTTTCTTCGCATCTTCCTATTTTGTTGCAACCCTGGCCGGGGCCGGCCTGGCATTTGTGCTGGGATTGATGTTCAGTGATTTTATTTTGAGGTGATACATGGAGATTTCCGGACAGGCCGTGCTGTTAAGAATTTTCGTTGGCGAAAGCGACAAGATCGGGCACTTGCCTTTGTACGAAACCATCGTCAAAGAAGCGCGCGATGCGGGCCTGGCCGGTGCGACTGTGCTCAAAGGTGTGCTGGGTTACGGCGCCACCGCGCGAATCCGCACCACCAAGATCCTGGACCTGTCAGCGGACCTCTCGATGGTTATCGAAATCGTGGACGAGGACGGCAAAATTGAAGCCTTTCAACACACGCTGTCCGCCCTGATGGGCAGTGCGAACTGTGGCGGATTGGTCACCCTGGAGAATATCCGGGTTATCCACTATCTGCCGGAAAAAGCGTAGGCATCGGCTCACGACAAGAGGCGGCCGCCTGTCCTGGCAGGAAACCACTTTGGCGGCGCCAATAGAATCTCCTATAGAATTCTCAGCTCAACACCGGGCAATGAGGACGCATAATCTGCTCCCATCAGCAGGGACGGTGTGTAATAGCCACCTTCAACATCATTGTCGAGCAGGTAACGAACGATTCCGAGGCCTGCTGATACGGTCAGGTCATAACCATTGGGGGCGGTCATGGTTGCTGAAACGGTCCGTCCATCTGCACTGGTGACTTCGCCCCAAAGTTCTGAATGGCTCGTTTCCCGGGTACTGTCATCCGGACCCTTGACGCGGTTCTCAATCTGTTTTTTGATGAAGGACTGCACCATACCGAGACCCAAAATCGACTGGAACCACCTCGTGTACCGCATATTCCTGATCGTGGAGGGCGGCATCGACATGTAAACCTCGATGTCGGGCACGCCGGTGCTGACATACGCTGTGTAGACGTCTCCCCAGGGGATGGTCACCGCCAATCGTTCTTTGTGGGCAAAGGGAATTTTGCGGGTTTTCCAGGCCGTGGGCACCTCCAGCAGCTCGCCATCGCGCCGCACATAGCCTCCACTGCCCAGACCTTCCACGCCGGTTTTGGCTGTGCCGGGGCTAAGGCCACCAGCCATTTCGACAGCCAGAACGAGCTGCGTGGCAGCCGGCAGGGCTTCGACCAGGGTAGCTGCCAGGCAATCCGATGGAACAACATCGAAGCCAACACCCGGGATGAGGACGATATCTGTATGGCGGGCCTTGTCAGTTTGTTCATGTGCATTTTGGAAGACCGAAATTTCACCCGTGATATCAAGGTAATGAGTTCCCGTTGCCAGGCAGGCGGCGATCATGGGTTCGCTGGTCACGGAGAACGGTCCTGCACAATGCAAAACGAGTTTGCAGCCCTCGAGGCCCTGGCTTATCGCAGCTGCTTGATCCAGGCTGAAAACCCGGACTTCAAGACCCAACTCAACAGCCAGGCTGGTAATTGCTGCCTCATTGCGCCCGGCCAGTATTGGCTTGAGGCCCTGGCGCGCAGCCTCACGGGCCATCAATTCCCCGGTGTAACCATTGGCCCCGTAAATCATCCAGTTCATCTGGCCCTCCCACGCATCAGGCTATGTCGATCACGGCAAGCGCCTGAATCCCGTTTCGATTCAATTTCATGATTTGCGATTTGCCGCAACGCGCTCAGAACAGGCTGCCCTGTTCACGCGTGTCAATGGGATCGCTCGCGCTATCCTTCTTTTTCCTGCCCGCTTTCTCAACTGCTTTTTCGGCCACTGATGGATAACGGGTCACGATCTCATCAGGAAGTGCTGTAGTCACAGCCGGGCTTGCCTGCCTGGATTTCTCGGCAATCGGAATGTCCGTCAGGCTGGTTTCTTTTGCCGTTTTGGTCAGCAGCGCCAGCAGCTTGCCCACATTGCAATGTGATTCGAGCCCGTGTCGCAGCGACTTTCTCCTGTTGATGCGGTAGCGGTTGCAGCGGCCCTGCTTGCTGACCGTAAGGACACCTGCATCCTGCATATCCTTCACGATTTTCTGTACCGCACGTTCGGTGATGCCCACTTCAAGCGCCACGTTGCGCAGCCTGGCCTGATTATTCCTTGCCAGGCAGACCAACACGTGCCCATAGTTGCTGAAAAATGTCCAATCGCCCATCATATGCTCTCTTGCGCGTTTGCCGGAATTGCCCCGTGGCGGGCAGATAATGATGAATTATAATTCGTGTTTATTTTTTCTTCAAATTAACACCTGAAACAGAGCTATCCAACGGAGCAACTGTTGATGATCGAAGACAATACCCGCAAAGCTCTGGGCGCCATGCGAGATTTCCTGCGCCTGGAGTCTGCCGGCGGCATCCTGTTGATCGGGGCCACTGTGCTTGCCCTGGTGATGGCGAATATACCAACCGCCCTGAAAGCCTATGATTGGTTCCTGGGCCTCCATCTGACGATCACCCTGGGCGGCCTGGGCGTAGACAAACCTTTATTGCTGTGGATCAACGATGCCCTGATGGTATTTTTCTTCATGCTGGTTGGCCTCGAGCTCAAGCGCGAAGTTGTCGAGGGCGAATTGTCTCGTCCCGACCAGGTGATCCTCCCGATCATCGCTGCAATTGGCGGCCTGGTCCTGCCCGCCGCGATTTTTTGGTACATCAATGGCGATTTCCTTTCGCAGAAGAATGGCTGGGCCATCCCGACTGCAACCGACATCGCATTTGCTTTGGCCATGCTGACCTTGCTGGGTTCGCGGGTTCCGGTATCACTCAAAATTTTCCTGGCCACGATCGCTATCATTGATGATCTGCTGGCCATCATTATCATCGCGCTTTTCTACACTTCCGACCTCAGCATGATCTCGCTGGCGCTGGCCGGCCTGGGCATCACAGGGCTCGTGATCCTGAACCGGATGAAAGTCATGCGCCTGGCGCCATACATGCTGGTCGGCCTGTTCATCTGGCTGTGTGTGTTGAAATCGGGTGTTCACGCCACACTGGCCGGCGTCGTCGTCGCCGCATTCATCCCCTTGCGCCCAAAGCAGGAGAGCTCGCCTGCCCGCAAGCTGGAACATGCACTGCACCCCTGGGTTGCATTCGCGGTCCTTCCGATTTTTGCTTTTGCCAATGCGGGCGTGCCCTTTCAGGGTATGACCCTGGAAAAACTCTCCAACGGGGTGCCGGTAGGCATCATTCTCGGCCTGTTCGCAGGCAAGCAAGTGGGGGTGTTCGGTATGGTCCTGCTCGCCCGCTTGCTGCGTATAGCAAAGCTTCCTTCAGGCACGACCTGGGGACAAATTTACGGTGTTGCCATATTGTGCGGTGTTGGATTCACCATGAGCCTGTTTATCGGCACACTGGCCTTCGAGCACGGCAATTTCGACCTGCTTGCCGGAGTCAAGATGGGTGTGCTGATCGGCTCACTCTTATCGGCCGTGTGGGGCCTCTTTGTGCTGAACTTAGCCCTGCCGAAGAAGGCTCACAGCGGAAACAGGCATTGAGATCAAACCGCATTTCTTACCGGTATTCCGGGTTCGGCTTCATCCGCTTAAACAACACCGTAGGCGATCAATGCATCGGCCACCTTTTTGAATCCGCCGATATTGGCGCCTTTCAGGTAGTTTACATAACCACCTGATTCCTCGCCGTGTTCAACACATCGTTCGTGAATGCCGCGCATGATGATGCCAAGGTGGTCATTGAGTTCCTTGCGGCTCCACGACATGCGCATGCTGTTCTGCGTCATTTCCAGGCCGGAGACGGCAACCCCGCCGGCATTGGCTGCCTTGCTGGGGCCATACAGGATTTTCGCAGTCTGATAGGCGTAGACGGCTCCGGGCTCGGAGCCCATGTTGGAGCCTTCAGCCAGTCCGATACATCCATTCCTGATCAGGGTTTCAGCTTCCTTGCGATTGACTTCGTTCTCGGTTGCGCAAGGAAATGCCAGTTCGCAGGGCACCGACCACGGTCGTTGTCCCGGGAAAAACTCGACACCGAATTCCTCGGCGAACTCGGAAATTCGCCCACGGCGGACCTCCTTCAGGTCCTTCATCCAATCCAGGTGCTCACGGTGAATACCGCCCGGGACGTGTATGAACCCGGATGAATCCGACATCGTGACAGCCTTTGCTCCGTGATCAATGAGTTTTTCCACTGCATACAGAGCGACATTACCGGAACCTGAAACCAGACAGGTTCTGCCTTCAATGGATTCCCC
>DAOWGA010000192.1 GCA_030637665.1 Lysobacterales bacterium
CGTCAAGCTTGCGTCAATCAAGGCAAAGCACACATAATTCCGTGACACAGGTCATGGAATAGGCTCCGGGATCGGCTAATTAACGGTTTGGAGCCATGTAATCAATTGAAAACTATAGTTATTAATGAGTTAGAAAACACGCGGGTTCCGTTTCTCCGGGGCATCCTGACCCGTAGCCTGCTGGATGCCGGTCTGCCGTTTGAGGAATCATTCGAACTGGCCAGCGTGATTCGTGAAGAATTGTCCGAAATGCCGGAAATCACGTCCGATGAGTTGAGGCAGCGTGTATCGGTCTTGCTGGAAGCCAGTGCTGATGAGGGTGCTCAGGATCAGTATCGCCTGCCCACGGCAGCGCTTGCCAGGATCCAGGTGAACAGCCTGAGTGGCACGGTCAGCGCCTTTTCACGTGGCCGGCACGCCAGGTATCTGCAATCCAGTGGAATGAAGGCTGAAAGGGCCGAGCAGACAACAGCACTGATCTACGACCAATTACTCGCTTCCGGCGTTTCATCGGTCACCACCTGTCAGTTGGGATACATGACCTATTTATGCCTGCAGCAGGAAGTCTCGAAAAAGGCCGCAAAGCGCTATCTCGTGTGGTCAGAATTCCGGCGTAGCGCCAGGCCGCTGCTGTTGCTGATTTGTGGCACCGTGGGCAGCGGCAAGAGCACTATTGCTACCGAGGTTGCCCATCTGCTCGAAATTGTGCGCATTCAATCAACAGACATGCTGCGGGAAGTCATGCGCATGATGATGCCCAGGAAATTAATTCACGTGCTGCATTCTTCTTCTTTCAATGCCTGGAAATCGTTACCGATCCAGGACATGAAAAATCGTGAAAAAGATCAACTCGTTGCCGAAGGGTATCGAAGCCAGGTGGATTTGCTGTCCGTGCCTTGCGAAGCGGTGCTGCAGCGCGCCGTTGAAGAGAGTGTTCCCATTATTCTCGAAGGCGTACACGCACATCCGGATCTTCTCAACCGCGTGCCGGAAGATTCAGATGCCATTTTGGTGCATGTGACGCTGGCGGTCCTCAAATCGAGAACGCTCAAGTCGCGCTTGCGCGGCCGTGGCGTCGAAGTGCCGCAAAGAAGGGCAAAGCGATATTTGAACAAATTTGACTCCATCTGGAGCCTCCAGTCTTTCCTGTTGACGGAAGCAGACCGCTGCGATGTGCCCATCATTACCAATGACGACAAGGAAAAGGCAATTCTCCAGGTGATTCACCAGGTCAACTATGAGCTTGCAAAGCATTTCAAAGGATCCCCGGAAATGGTTTTCGGCGAGATAGTCGATGAAATGAACAAATCTGCCGAACCTTTATCATGGCATGAAATCGTGCCGGTCATGAGCCATCGACTGCAGTCTGCGAGGAATCCCGATTGAGTACTTCACGGCAAAATTGTGCCTTTCTGATTGTTGACGGCCTGGGAGATCTGCCGGTTGCTGAACTGGACGGCCGCACTCCGCTGGAGGCTGCCCGGACTCCGGTACTCAACCGTCTGGCGGCTTCGGGTCAGTACGGCCTGGTGGACCCGATCGTTCCCGGTGAGATCCCCAACACGCATTCCGGTTCGGGGCTGTTACTGGGCTTGCTGCCTGAACAGGTTGGCCGCCTGAGGCGTGGACCCGTAGAGGCTTCGGGGGCGGGACGTGTTCTGGAAACCGGTGAAATTGCGGTGCGGGCTAATTTCGCATCACTTGAAGTCCGCGACGGCGAACTGTATGTGACCGACCGCAGGGCAGGGCGGATCACGCGAGGTACGGATGAGTTGGCGGCCCTGCTGCTGGATGTCGATCTCGGTGATGGTGTGAAGGCTTCTCTGCAGTCTACGGATCAACATCGTGGCGTCGTGGTGTTGTCGGGCCCCGGGCTCGATGAAGCCATCAGCGACACGGACCCGGGCAGTGTCCTTTTGCCGGCACCTGTGCCACCCTGCAGGGGCTTAGTCCCTGACGCAGAATTCACAGCCGGGAAAATCAATAGATTCATCGAACAAGCGCACCTCCGGTTGCAGGATCATCCGGTCAACATTGCCAGGGCGGCCGCAGGCAAATTTCCCGCCAGCGGCCTGATCACACGTGGTGCGGGCGCCTGGTTCAGCCTGGACAACGTGCTCGATCAGCACGGGATCAGGGCAGCCGTGGTTGCAGGCTGCAACACAGTTAGCGGACTGGGGAGAATGTTTGGTTTTGACACGTTTTCCGATCCTCGATTCACCGCCGCATTCGACACGGACCTTCATGCCAAGGTGGCGGCTGTCGTTGCTGCGCTGCAGGATCACGAGATGGTCTATCTTCATATCAAGGCACCGGATATATGCGCCCATGACCGCCAGCCGGTGGCCAAACGGGATTTTCTTGAGCGTCTTGACGAGGCGCTGGGTGCGCTGGAAACAGCGGGTGTAATCATTGCCTTGACCGCGGATCACACCACGGACAGTAATTCCGGATTTCATACCGCTGACCCGGTGCCGGCTTTGCTTTACGATCCCCGGGCTCTCTCGGACCCAAAGGATGTCAACTTTGGAGAAAGGGCCTGCCGCAATGGAAACATGGAGCGGCAGATCAGCGGCCAGTTCCTGCGGCGTGTGCTGCAATCCATGGGCTACAACAACGCTGGAAAATAATGCCTGTCATCATTTTCGGGCTCAGCAAACCAGTCTCTTCCCTTGTAATCAAATTGTCATAATTGGGCTGTAGTTTAGAGTTGATTCAGACCAATTCCATGGGAGAGCCCGATGCTGTTACGCACCAGACTGATTGTATCCTTCTCCATTGCGACAGCAGCAGTATTGGCTGCTTGTGGCGGTGGTGAACAACGCCAGGTAATTCAGAACAAGGGATCAGATACGCTGGTCAATGTTGCTCAGGCCTGGGCAGAGGCCTATCAGGGCGTTAAACCAGATGTCGTGGTCGCCGTCAGTGGCGGTGGATCGGGCACCGGTATCGCCGCGCTGATCAATGGCACCGTGGACATTGCCAACACCAGCCGCGCCATGAAAGACAAAGAGATCAAGCTGGCCAGGGACAGTGGGCAGGATCCGGTGCAGCACATTGTTGGATTTGATGCCCTGGTTGTCTACATGCACCCGGATAACCCCATGGATTCCATCAGTATTGAACAGCTGGCGGAAATTTATGGTGAAGATGGTACCTATACCAAGTGGACGGATCTGGGCGTGAAAGTGCCCGGCTGCCAGGACCAGACCATCGTTGTGGTCAGCAGGCAGAATAATTCCGGTACCTATGCCTATTTCCGGGGAACGGTGCTCGGCAAAGGTGACTTCAAACTGGGTACACGAGACATGCATGGCTCCAAAGACGTGGTGGATCTCGTGGAACACACCCCCTGCGCCATTGGCTACAGTGGCCTGGCTTATACTACGGATCACGTGAAACTGGCCTGTATTGCGCTCAAAACCGGGGGGGATTGCACCAACCCTTCAGTAGCATCCGCCAGCGATGGCAGTTACGTGATCGCGCGTCCCCTTTTCATGTATACCGATGGCGAGCCGACAGGTTTCGTTGGTGAATACCTGAGCTGGATCAAGAGTGAAGCCGGCCAGTGCATTATTCTGAAAAAAGGTTACGCACCAGCTACCGAGGTCAGTTGCGGATGACGCATCTTGAAGAGCGCATGGAGGCCGATCTGAGCCAGATTCGTGACTGGCTTTGGAAGATCGGTGAGGACGTTGAAAATGCTTTGCAGAATGCCAAGAAAATCCTGTTATTGAGAGACGAAAAACTGGCCTTCGACACGGTGATCGGAGACAATGCGATCAATCGTGATTCCCGCGAATGTGACCGGCTCTGCCATACTTTTATTGCCCGCTACCTGCCACGGGCCGGGCACCTGAGGGAAATGGCGGCCACCATTCGGGCCAATATTGCGCTGGAGCGTATTGGTGACTACTCGGTAACCATCTCCCGTGAAGCATTGCAACTCGAAGCGCCGCTGCGTAAAAAGATTTTAGCCAGGCTGGATGCTGCCGCCGATGAATCCATCGAAATCCTCAGGCAGGCGCGGACCGCGTTCCGTGACGGCAATGCTGAACTGGCCAGGGCCATGATGCAGAGCGCCAACCGGGTTCAGAACAAAATGAGTGATATATACGAGGAACTATTCGCTGAAGATCAGCGGATGGATGGCAGAACCATGATGGCGGTTTTCGTGGTATTTAATTTGTTCAAAAGAGTTGTCGACCAGGCCAAAAACATCTGTAACCAAACGGTTTTCACCGTTTCCGGTATTGCAAAGATTCCCAGGGTTTACCGCATCCTGTTCCTGGATCAGCCGGGGTCAGGCATGGCCCAACTCGCTGTTTCCATCGGGCGGAAAAACTTTCCCGAGGTCGCGGAGTTTGCCTCAGCAACACCCGGTGTCGCAGATCCGGTATCGCCGGGCTTACGTGAGTTCCTGCTCGAGACCGGTTTGCCGGAGGATGATCTTGAGAGTGAGCTAATGGAAGCCCTCGAACACGATTTTGAAGATTTTACGGTCATTGTCAG
>DAOWGA010000317.1 GCA_030637665.1 Lysobacterales bacterium
AATGCTTCAGGTCGGGAATCGTAATCTGGCCGGAATGAAAGACGGTGGCGGCCAGCGCGGCGTCTACGTCCGCTTCCTCGAATACCTGGATAAAGTGCTCCGTAGCACCCGCCCCGCCGGATGCGACCAGTGGAATGGGCAGCAGTTTGCGTGCTGCGCTCAATTGACGGATATCATAGCCGGCGCGCGTTCCATCGGCCGACATGCAATTCAGGACGACTTCACCAGCGCCGCGGCCGACGACTTCGCCCAGCCAGTCCAGGGTGGTGCGGCCCGGCGTGCGCATTGAATCCGGATTGCCTGTGTGCGATCGTACGGTGTAGCGATTGCCATCAGCAATTGAATCAACACCAATGACCACGCACTGGCTGCCAAAGGACAGCACCAGTTCGTCGATCAGTTCAGGCCGCTCCAACGCGGGTGTATTGATGGAAATCTTGTCAGCGCCCTGCTCCAGTACGCGTGCGGCATTTTCGACGCTGCGAATGCCGCCGGCGACGCAGAAAGGGATGTCAATCACCTCGGATACACGGCGAACCCAGTCGATGTCCACGCTACGCCCCTCCGGGCTGGCGGTGATGTCATAAAACACCAGTTCGTCCGCACCCTCGTCACGATAGCGTGCAGCCAGATCGATGATGTCACCCATTACGCGGTGGTTGCGGAATTGAACGCCCTTGACTACCTGGCCGTCCCGTACGTCGAGACAGGGAACAATGCGGCGTGCGACCGCTGTCGGAGCAGCCCCGTTCATGACAGCGGTCATGACAGGACATCCATGGCTTCTGTCACAGTAAAACAAGCTTCGAGAAGTGCCTTGCCGGTTATCGCGGAATCAACGCCGGTTGCGGACAGTTCCTTCAGGTCAATCAAGCCACTCACACCGCCGGAGGCCTGTACGGCCAGTCCCGGATAGCGCTTGGTGACTTCATGGTAAAGGTCCAGGTTGGGGCCGCTCATGGCGCCGTCACGGCTGATATCGGTGCACAGCAGATGCTTTAGTCCTTTGTGCTCGTAGTAATCCAGCAACTGCCACAGGCTGCGATCAGAACCTTGCGTCCAACCGTGAGTCCGGGGCCAGGGAATGCCGGCCTTGTCAATACGCACATCCAGCGCCGCCACTACGTGATCCGTGCCAAATTCATCCAGCCAGAGCGCGAATCGTTCAGGCTTCGTGACACAAATGCTGCCTACAACGATGCGCTCGGCGCCGTGGTCCAGCCGGATGCGCATATCTGTCTCATTTCGGACACCACCGCCGGTTTGTACTGACTGGTTTGTTCTGTCCAGCATGCGCAGCAATGGCCTGATGTCGGCGCCCTCGCCATCGCGGGACGCAGCCAGGTCTACTATGTGCAACCATTGCGCACCCGCCACGGCATATTCCTCAGCCAGCTTGACCGGATCCAGGTCGTAGATTTTGCAGTCATTGAAATTGCCGTGCACCAGGCGGACACAGTTACCGTCCAGCAAGTCGATGGCGGGGATAATTTGCATGCTCATTTCAATGGAGCCTCCAGGAATCCGCGCAACAGCTCAGCGCCGGCCTTTGCTGAGCGCTCGGGGTGAAACTGCGCGCCATAAAAATTTTCCTCGCGCACGATGGCGCTGAATGTCCTGCCGTGAGTGCTGGTGGCAAGCGTCCAGTCACCGATTGGCGCAGCATAAGAATGTACGAAATAGAACCATTTATTATCCAGCGGATCGCTCAACGGATCCCGACGTTGGTTGGTGATGGCGTTCCAGCCCATATGCGGCACCCTCAGCCCATCTGCCTCAGGCAGCAGATGGAGGCGGGCGGGGATGAGGCCCAGTAGCCGGGTGTCGTCTTCTTCCGAGGACTCGAATAGCAGTTGCATGCCCAGGCAGATTCCGAGAACCGGTTGGGTCAGCTTTCTGATAACCTCTGTCAGCCCATGTGAGCGCAGCACGTCCATGGCTCTGCCTGCAGCCCCCACTCCTGGCAGGATGACGCGGTCCGCTGCGCTGATGATTTTTGTATCGGCGGTGAACCGAGGTTCTGCCCCCAGCCGGTGCAGTGCGTGAAGCACCGAAGAAATATTGGCGCCACCACTGTTGACGACCGCTATGCCCATCAGAGCATACCCTTGGTGCTGGGCAGGTCCGTACCCTGACGGGCCAGGGCCGGCTTCAGCGCGCGGCCAGCGCCCTTGAAGAGAGCTTCGATCATGTGATGTGTATTCCCGCCTTCCACTTTCAGGTGGAGTGCGGCTCCCAGTGACTGGCTAAGCGAGGCAAAAAAGTGCTGCACCATTTCGGTTGACAGTTCACCGACACGGCCGCGGGGAAAATCTGCTTCGAAAACGATTGCGGGCCGCCCGGACAGGTCGATAGCTACCTGGGCGAGAGATTCATCCATAGGTAACAGAAAACCATAGCGGCCTATACCACGCCGCTCGCCCAGAGCCTGGTTCAGCGCCCGGCCCAGGGCCAGCGCGCAATCTTCCACTGTGTGGTGTTCATCGATCTGAAGATCTCCCCGGCAGCCAAGCTCCAGCCGGAATCCTCCGTGGCTGGCCAGTTGGTCCAGCATATGGTCAAAAAATCCGATGCCCGTGTCGACACTGCTGCTGCCGCCGGCATCCAGATCAACAAAAACACGGATGTCGGTTTCATTGGTCTTGCGCTCCACGGTGGCTTGCCGGGGCCGATTGATGAGTTGGTGGGTAATTGAAGCCCAGTCCTCATGGCCGTCTCCGATACGCAGGCCGCCGATACCCATGTTATCAGCCAGTTCCAGGTCGGTTTGGCGGTCGCCGATGACCCAGCTGTCTTCCAGGTCCAGTTGACCGGATTTCAGGTAGCCCAACAACATGCCGATGCCGGGCTTTCGCGTCGGCGCATTTTCGTCCTCGAAGTGCGGGTCGATGTGAATTGCGCTGAAGCTGACGCCCTGGGATTCGAACAGCTGCAGCATTTTTTGTTGTGGAACTTCAAAATCCTGCTGTGGGTAGGAGTCGGTCCCGAGCCCGTCCTGGTTGCTGACGATGACCAGTTCATATCCGGCTTTTTGCAATTCCAGCAATGCGTGAATGACGCCTGGAATCAATTCGAGCTTCT
>DAOWGA010000165.1 GCA_030637665.1 Lysobacterales bacterium
CCAGCAGGAAATCGAGAACCCGCTGGCGCAGAAAATCCTGTCCGGCGATTTTGCTCCCGGCGAAACCATCAAGATCGATGTAAGCGACGGTCGCTTCAATTTCGAAGCGGCCCAGGGTGATTAGAGGGGAGTTGTTTAACGCAAATTTCAGCAAATTACGCAAATTACGCAAATTTTAAGAGCATTTTGATATTGGGCCGTGCCAGCTGAAGTTCTGAGCCGTGACCTGGTTTTGCAGACTCTTTCGGCATTGAATTAATTTGCACAGCAATTCAGTTCCTGACGCGCCCGCAATAATTTGTCTTTTTGCTCTTTAATTTGCGTAATTTGCGTAATTTGCTGAAATTTGCGTTAAACAACTCCCCCCAATACTCGGAATAAAAGTTCTGATACAGACTACCGTGACGGCAGCACATGCCGGCTGGCACGTTCTCCCAGAGGCTGCAGGAACTGCCCGAAAATTTCGTGGCTGAGTTCGGCTGACTGGCCGATCAGATCGTGGGTTTGCCGGCGGATGGTGGCTGCATCGCCGCTGCGACCGTTGGCCTCGAGATCCTGCAGGTATTCGGGCAGGCTTAACCAGCGGTTGATCAGTCGTTCATCCAGTTCAAGGTGAAATTGGAGACCGTAAGCATGGTGCCCGTAGCGAAAGGCCTGGTTAGTACAAGATACGGAGCTGGCCAGATGCACCGCGCCCTCAGGCATGTCGAATGTGTATCCATGCCACTGGAACACCGGGTGAGCTTGCGTGAGCGAGCAAAACAACGGATCGGCCGCTGCTGCGGAGGTCGGTTGCAGATCGTACCAGCCAATCTCCCATTCATTCATCGGTTCGACTTCTCCACCCAGTGTATAGGCCAGAAGTTGTGCACCGAGACATATACCCAGCACTGGCATTTCCCGATTCAGGGCTTCCTCGATACAACGCATTTCCTCATTCAGGTGAGGGTGCTTGGCGCCCTGGTCCGGCATTTGCGGACCACCCAGTATGATCAGTGCGTTATAGCGGCTGATGTCCGGTTTTGCATCCGGGTCACGGTGGAAGTTGACATAACGAATCCTGTGTCCCCGATTCCGTAGCATGGGGTCCAGGGTACCGAGCGGTTCCGCTGGCACGTGCTGAAATACCAGTACTTTGGCCATGTTTGATTCAGTTGCTGGCGCGAATCTGGCCGCTGCCGCGAACGACCCACTTGTAACTGGTCAATTCGGGCAAAGCCATCGGACCGCGGGCATGAAGTTTTTGCGTGCTGATTCCAATCTCGGCACCCATGCCGAACTGGCCGCCGTCAGTAAAGGCCGTTGAGGTGTTGGCGTAAACCACGGCGGCATCGACCCGGTTCAGAAATTTCTCAATGGTCTCGGGGTCTTCCGCAATGATTGCTTCAGAATGCCTGGAACTGAAACGGTGTATATGATCCAGGGCTTCGTCCAGGCCTCCCACTATCTTGATCGACATCCTCAAGGAAAGAAATTCCTGGCCGAAATGTTCCTCGGCAGCGTGCCTGAGCCGGCCCGCGTACTGGCCTTCAAGGCTGTTGTATGCCTCATCATCGGCGAATACTTCTACCTGGTGGACTTCACCCATTTCCTGCATCAGGCGCGGTAGTTGGGGCAGCAGATCACGCTGCAGCAACAGCGTATCCAATGCATTGCACACACTTACACGGCGGGTTTTGGCGTTGGTGATGATGGACTGCGCCTGGTCCAGATCCGCGCTGGCGTCCACGTAACTGTGCACGATGCCGGCGCCGGTTTCGATGACCGGAATGCTCGCGTTGTCACGCACAAAATCAATCAACCCTTTAGATCCGCGGGGAATTGCCAGGTCGATGTAGCCAACGGCTTGCAAAATACGCGGAAGCCACTCGCGTTCCGGCGGTGCCAGGAAAACACTGTCCGGACTCATGCCGTGCTCAGCCAGCACGTCATGCATCAGGCTGACGACAACCTTGTTGGTGTCATGAGCATCACTGCTGCCCTTCAGCACGCAGGCATTCAGTGTTTTCAGGCATAGTGCGAAAACATCAAAAGTGACATTCGGGCGTGATTCGAAAATCACCGCAATCACACCCATGGGAACACAAACTTTGCTCAATATAAGGCCGTTTTCGAGCTGCTTTTTTTCCAGGACTTCGCCCACCGGCGCAGGCAGGGCGGCGACGTTTCGCAGGTCTTTGGCAATGTCTGCCAGGCGTTCCGGATTGAGCAACAGGCGATCGTACTTGGGGTCGGACTCCGCCATCCGGGACAGGTCGCTGAGGTTTGCTTCCAGGATTTCCTTTTCAGCGGCGATGGCCCGATCGGCCAGGGACTCGAGCACGGAACGGATCTTTGTGTCATCACACAGGGCCAGTTCGCGTGATGCTTCACGCGCCCTTGCAAGCCCTTGCTCCAGATATTGTTCCTGGCTGTCGTTCATCGGTCTCTTAGGCCCTAGTCAATCCATCAGATAAAGATAGTCATAATGGACCAGCGGTTTTTGCCCTCGCTGGCCCATCCGTTTGCTGGCTTCCACGTGATCATACCTTGCCCGCCCGCAACCCAGAACCCTGCCGGCAGGATTTCTGATCTGGATAACGTCACCACGATTGAACTGGCCTTCGATGGCTTCGATGCCTACCGGCAACAGGCTGGTGAGCCGGCTGCTGTCCAGCAGTGCGCTTTCGGCGCCTGAGTTGACCGTGACAAAGCCTGCCGCGTGGCTGTCCGCGCTGGCCAGCCAGCGCTTTGCCGGTGACGCTTCTCCCAGTGCCGGAAAGCGGGTACCGACACCGGCTTCGCTGATGATCTTCTCCAGGATTCCCGGATCGGCGCCATCAGCAATGATCACTTCCGTGCCCAGTTTCGCAGTCTTGCGGGCAATCGAGATTTTACTGTGCATGCCACCGCGGCCCAGCGCCGATGTGCCGCGTAGTACGATGTCCTCGATCTGGCAGGACTGATCGTCCCACTCCGCGATGCACCGCGTTGCCGGATCATCAGGATCTCCATCGAACACGCCGCTGACCGTACTCAGCAGGCACAGCAGCCTGGCTTTAACCATACCGGCGAGCAGGCCAGCGAGTTCGTCGTTGTCTGTGAACATCAGTTCGGTGACTGCCACCACGTCATTCTCATTAACGATGGGCACGATGCCGGCCGTCAGCAAAGCATCAATACAGCCGCGCATGTTGAGGTAATGACGGCGGGTCTGGAAATCACTTTTGCTGGTGAGGACCTGGGCCACCGGCAGATCGTACTTGAGGAAGAGTTCCCGGTAGGTCTCCATCAACTTGACCTGGCCGGTGGCGGCCATCACCTGCTTACGCGCCACCGGATCGCTGATGCGTTGCAACCGTTCGCCAGCCAATCCGATGCCGGCGGAAACAGCGCCGGAAGATACCAGCATCACCTGCCAGCCATCTGCGGTCAGTCCGCCAATCTGGTCCACCAGGTTTGACAATACATCCCGGTTCAACGCGCCCGTGGGGTCACACAGAACCTGGCTGCCTATTTTGACGACAATCCGACGGTCCACGACCTTTTCCTATAAGCCAAGCACATCCGCACCCTGCTCGAAAACAATGTCGACAGGGATATTGGAAGATTCCAGCCGGTCAAGGTCCGCCTGCAAGCGGGGGCCGACAGTGCCCATCTCCCTGACAAAGGCGTCCACCGCTGCATAATCCCCATCACCCTGCAGGGTCAGCAGTTTGCGGCTTAATGCCTTCACCGCCTGTTCGAACTCCGGTAAATTGATGCGGTAGGTGCCCGTTGCTTCATCGTGGCTGAAAGCGCCCGCCTGCTCAAAAAAATTGAAGCGGATCATGTTGGCCTTGCCGTGGGCGCTGGTGGCGCCAAAGCGCACGGAGCGGAAAATACCGGCCATGAAGGTCACATAATCGTCCATCAACTGGCCTTCGGTGATCTCACCCATTTCTCGCAGTTTCTGCACCATGTAAAGACCCAGGATGTCAGCTTTGCCTTCCTCCAGTGCTGAGGCATGGTCTTTCATCGCATGGCGGACGGTATTCTGACCATCCAGCGTATTCTTGATCCCCAGCCCGTGAGCCACTTCGTGAAACATGGTGTTGCCGAAAAAGGAATCGAAAGTGATGTGCTGGCGCTGGTCTTGCGCGATCAGGGTTTCCGAAATCGGCACCAGGATCTGGTTGTATTTGGCCAGCATGGCATTTTTCAACTGCAGGCGGCGGGTACCCTTGGCCAACTGGACTTGTTCGTCATTGGGCAGGTTGATCGCAATTGTTTTTGAGCCGGTATTGCAATGGCCGGCGTAATAGACCACGTCGTAAGCGTTCAGGTCTGCATCAGAACCCGGCCTTTCCTGTTTGTACTCATCAGGTACCGGCAGGCCGGTCTGCAGTTCCGGCAGGTAGCGGGCGAAGCGCGCCAACCGCTCACTCCAGGCCATGTCCTTGATCAAAACATAGCTTTCGTATGCCGCGCGGTAACCGAATAACTGGTCTTCGTAGGTCTCGATCGGGCCAATC
>DAOWGA010000249.1 GCA_030637665.1 Lysobacterales bacterium
AACATAAGTTGAACATTTCACTATTTCAGGCATAAAAGAGGCCGCCCGAAAGCAGCCTCTTTACTTATTATTATCTTTTGTTATCAGTATTTTATGTAGTGGCGCTCCCTGCGGGAATCGAACCCGCGTTACCGCCTTGAGAGGGCGGCGTCCTGGACCGCTAGACGAAGGGAGCGTTTAGCTGTTTGCCTGTGATGCAAATCCACTGTCGACAGGGCGCTCATGGTAAACTAGTGCGCGTGATTTGTTCAAGCTGTCACTGGGCAATTGCTGTTCTTTGATTTATCCTGACCCGGAATTTTTTGAGCCCCACAGGCTTCAAACCCTGCGTGCAGATTATTAGGAAATTGTAATCGATACATTTATCACCATCCCGGAAGCAGAACACCGCATCAAGCTTAAAGAGCTGTGCCCGCATGCAAGCGAAGTCGTCAAGGATTTGCAGAACGCCGGTTACGAGGCCTATATCGTCGGCGGGAGCGTGCGTGATCTGTTGCTGGGCAAGGCCCCAAAAGATTTTGATGTTGCTACCAGCGCAACCCCGGAAGAAGTTCAGGATGTCTTTCCCCGCTGCCGCCTGATCGGGCGGCGCTTCCGGCTGGCCCATGTCCGTAAAGGGGGCGCATTGATCGAAGTCGCCACCTTCCGCGGGCAGGCGACCCCGGAGAATTCCCAGGAAGATCATAACGGCCGGATATTGCGCGACAATGTCTTCGGCAGTGTGGAAGAAGACGCCATTCGGCGGGATTTCACCATCAATGCCATGTTCCTCGACCCGGTAAGCGGTGACATCCGTGATTACGTTGGGGGCTATGAGGACCTGGCGAAAAGGCGCCTGCGCTTGATCGGTGACCCGGTTACCCGCTATCGGGAAGACCCCGTACGCCTGTTGCGGGCTGCCAGGTTTGTCGCCAAGCTGGGTGTAGAGCCTGACGAGGAAAGTGCCGCCCCCATCCGGAAAATGGCGCCCTTGCTCAAGGACATTCCCCCGGCCCGCCTGTTCGAGGAAGTGTGCAAGCTGTTTCTGACCGGTCACGGCAGCCGCAGCATGGAGGCGCTGCAGCGCTTCGGCCTCAGTACCATCCTGTTCCCAAGCCTTAAAAAGGGTAACGGGCCGGGCAAGGTCCTGATGGGCCCCATGTTGAAGAAGGCACTGGAAAACACAGACGAACGGGTCCGGGATTCCAAACCGGTGACGCCTGCATTCCTGTTTGCTGCACTCCTGTGGCAACCGGTGCGGGACCGTTCGCGAGCCCTGGTGGGCAAGGGCGAGAGCGAATTCAACGCAATGATGCTGGCCTCCGAGGAGGTTATTTATGCTCAGGTTGGCAGCACGGCCATACCCCGGCGGTTCAGCGCGGTGACCAGGCAAATCTGGACCACGCAACCCCGCTTTGCGAAAATCAGGGGAAAGCGCTGGCGGCGGATTCTCCATGAACCCAGGTTTCGGGCTGCTTATGATTTCCTGCTGTTGCGAGCTTATGAAGATCCATCGCTGTCTGAACTGTGTGAATTCTGGACCAAAGCGCAGGTAGGCATGGATTTTAGCCCGCCCGCACGAAGTAAACGGGAGCGGCCTCGCCGGCGCTATCGCCGTTCAGGTTCCAGCCAGTCAGGTTCCACCCGCTAGTTACCGGGTCTCCGATGGAAGCCTGGATCGGCCTCGGAAGTAACCTCGGTAAGCCCGCGACCCAGCTGAGAGCTGCCATTCAAAAGCTCGAACAGGCCGAAAGCATCGAACTGAAACGCTGTTCAGGCTTTTACCGCACCGCTCCATGGGGCAATGAAGACCAGGATGATTTCCTCAATGCCGTTGTCGTCCTCGACACGACATTCCAGCCACACGACTTGCTGAAAGCCCTGCTGGATATTGAGCAGCAGATGGGGCGTGAACGGTCCGGCGAGAAATGGGGGCCGCGTTGTATTGACCTGGATCTGCTTACGTACGAAGATTTGCTGTTGAAAACCACTGACCTGGAACTGCCTCACCCCAGAATGCAATTGCGTGCGTTCGTGCTGCAGCCGCTATTGGAACTGGATCCGGATTTTTCCATACCCGGCGTCGGTCCGGCAGCAGCGTGTTTATCCAGCCTGAAGCCGCAGCAAGTGGAGTATATTGGATCAGCAGATTGAATCACCCTACGGGAACGAATATCGCATGAAAAATACAGCCCCTGTTACCATCAGCCACCTGGAAAATATGAAAAGGCAGGGTGAGAACATCGCCATGCTGACTTGTTATGACGCGACTTTCGCCAGCGCCATGGACCAGGCCGGCGTCGACATCATCCTGATTGGCGATTCGATGGGCATGGTGGTCCAGGGCCGTAGTTCCACCGTGGGCGTCAGCGTAGAAGAGATTGCTTATCACACTGCCTGTGTTGCCTGCGGGGTGGACAGGACATTCGTTTTGGCTGACATGCCCTTTGGCAGTTATCACGATGAAGCAACCGCCATGGAAAATGCCGTTGATTTGCTGGCTGCCGGTGGCGTCATGGTCAAACTGGAGGGCGCCGGGCCGATGATCCCGATTGTCGATTACCTGACCAGCCGGGGCGTACCAGTTTGCGCGCACCTGGGGCTGACGCCGCAAAGCGTGAATCAGCTGGGTGGCTTCAAAGTACAGGCCCGCGAAGAGGAGGACGCCAGGCAATTGCTGGAAGATGCACAGGCAATGCAACAGGCCGGCGCCCAGATGCTGGTGCTGGAGTGTGTGCCGGCGGAATTGGGCCGGAAAGTATCGGAACAGCTGGAAATGCCCGTGATCGGCATCGGGGCGGGGGCCGCTTGCGATGGCCAGGTGCTGGTGATGCATGACATGCTGGGCCTGGGTCGGCGGGTGCCCAAATTTGTCGCCAATTTCATGCAGGGCAGCGACAGCATTGGAGCTGCCTTTGAAAAATACGTTTCCGACGTTCGCTCCGGCAGCTTTCCGGCGAAGGAGCATGAGTACTGACCATGCTCGAAGTGAGAAGCCGGCAGGAGCTCCGTGAGCGGGTCCGGGCATGGAAGCGCACAGGGCAAAAGATTGCACTGGTGCCCACCATGGGAAACCTGCACGCCGGCCACCTGGCATTGGTGAAAGAGGCCAGGGAATTGGCCGGCCGTGTAGTAGCCAGCATCTATGTAAACCCGGCCCAGTTTGGCGCTGGCGAAGATCTTGAAAACTATCCGCGTACTCTCGATTCTGATCGTGAAGCCCTGCAACTGTCGGGCTGTGATCTGCTGTTTACACCGGATGAGAAAACCATCTATCCGCATGGACTCGATGACGCCTTCAGGCTGTCTGCGCCACCTGGCCTGGCTTCGATACTCGAGGGTAAATCACGCCCGGGTCACTTCGATGGCGTGGTGACAGTGGTATCCCGGTTGTTCAGCCTGGTCAATCCCGATGTCGCGGTCTTCGGCGAAAAAGACTACCAGCAACTGCTGATTATTCGCCGCATGGTGGATGATATGGGATTTGACATAGACATTCATGCGGTGGCCACGGTCAGGGAAAGCAATGGACTGGCTTTGAGTTCGCGCAATAACTACCTGAATCCGGACCAGCAAGCAGCAGCGCAAAACCTATTCGCGGTGTTGCAGTCTACGGCTGAACTCGGTTCGGCTGCCGGTGCCGACTTTTCCAGCCTGGAGAAATTGGCGGAGGAGCGCTTGAAACACCATGGCCTCGACCCGGAATACGTGGCTATCCGACGAGCCGATGACCTGGAACTGCCGCGGGGAGGGGACAGGGCGCTGCG
>DAOWGA010000312.1 GCA_030637665.1 Lysobacterales bacterium
AGCGGACATCGGCGACATCATTTTCAGCTTGTTCAATTCGGACGCAGCCTTCTTGTCGGCCTCCTTGCTCATGCCGCTTTCTTTGATGCGCTGGGCAAGGTCCTCCATGTCATTGGGCACGTCATCCATGTCACCCAGTTCTTTCTGGATGGCTTTCATCTGTTCGTTCAGGTAGTACTCGCGCTGGCTCTTTTCCATCTGGGTCTTGACCCGGCCGCGGATACGTTTTTCCAGCTGAAGCACATCAATTTCACCCTCCACCAGGGCCATCAGGTGCTCCATGCGCCGCCTTGGGCTGCCCATTTCAAGCAGCACCTGCTTTTCTTCCAGCCGGATGGCCAGGTGGGCCGCCACGGTATCAGCCAGGCGGCTTGGATCATCGATGCCCGCCAGCGTGGTGAGCAGTTCCGGCGGAATCTTACGGTTCAGCTTCACATATTGCTCAAACAGGGAAACCAGTGAACGCATGGTGACTTCGACTTCCTTTTCGCTCACATCTTCGGCCACGGGAATGAGTTCCCAATGGGCCTCAAAAAAGCCACTGTCTTCGCGAAATTTCGTGATGCGCACCCGCTCGCCGCCCTCGACCAGTACTTTTGTCGTTCCATCGGGCAGCTTCAACAGCTGTAAGACCGTAGCCAGTGTTCCGAATTCAAACAGGTCGCTCTCCGCGGGATCGTCGACGTCCGCGCTACGCTGTGTGACCAGTATGATGCGCTTACTCAGGTCCATGGACCTGTCCAGCGCCAGTATGGACCGCTCACGCCCGACAAACAGTGGAATCACCATGTAGGGATAAACCACTACATCGCGCAAAGACAATACGGGTGTGGGCTGGGGTATTATGGGGGTGACAGTCGTTGTCTTGGTGTCGGACATTTTTTCCTCTCCGGCAGCCCATTATTTTGGCCGCAACCGGCCTATACGGCTTACCTGATCTAATCATAGCAGTCTAGGAGGAAAGGTGAAAAACCCTTCCATAAAGTTAACGCAAATATTGGCGCGGGATAAAAAAAATCAAGGGAGGCCGCTTATCCGGATCGGCGCACTGCCACTCACTCCCCGTCATTCCGGATCGGCGCAGCCGAATCCGGAATCCATAGGGCAGATGTTCAGGGCACTGCCTGATCAGATGCCTATTTGCCTGGATTGTCAGTATGGATCCCGGATTCACGCTGCGCGTGATCCGGGATGACGTCAGGAATCGGCCTATTCCCCGCCGCTGGCAGCCTGCGGGGGGTTCTCGTAGAGGATGAAGGGCTCGGTATCGCCTTCGATGACGGTTTCATCGACCACGACTTTGGATACGTTTTCCAGTGATGGCAGGTCGTACATGCTGTTCAGAAGTACACCTTCCAGGATAGTTCTCAAGCCGCGTGCACCGGTCTTCCTGGCCATCGCTCTGCGGGCAATGGCCTGGAGCGCGTCGTCGCGGATTTCCAGCTCGGCGCCTTCCATTGAGAACAGCTGCTTGTACTGCTTGAGCAGCGCATTCTTGGGCTCGACCAGGATCTTGACCAATGCTTCCTCGTCCAGCTCTTCGAGCGTGGCCACTACCGGCAAACGCCCGACAAATTCCGGGATCAAACCGTATCGAACCAGGTCTTCCGGCTCTACATCGAGCAGGAGTTCACCAATGTTGTCGCTGTTTTCCTTGCTCTTGACTTCTGCCACGAAACCGATGCCTGCAGCGCTTGAGCGCGCCTGGATCACTTTTTCGAGGCCGGCAAAAGCGCCGCCACAAATGAACAGGATCTGGCTGGTATCCACTTGCAGGAACTCCTGCTGCGGATGTTTACGCCCTCCCTGGGGCGGAACCGAGGCGATGGTTCCTTCAATCAGTTTCAACAGCGCCTGTTGCACGCCTTCACCGGAAACGTCACGGGTGATGGACGGGTTTTCCGCCTTGCGGGAAACCTTGTCGATCTCGTCGATGTAGACAATACCAGTCTGGGCCCGCTCCACATCGTAATCGCATTTTTGCAGCAGCTTCTGGATGATGTTTTCCACATCCTCACCCACGTAACCCGCTTCGGTCAGCGTGGTGGCGTCCGCGATGGTAAACGGCACATTGAGCATGCGCGCGAGCGTTTCCGCCAATAAGGTTTTGCCGGAGCCGGTCGGGCCGATCAGCAGGATGTTGCTCTTGGTCAGCTCGACTTCGTCTTCACGGCCTGAGGATTCCAGACGCTTGTAGTGATTGTAAACAGCCACGGACAGGACTTTCTTGGCGTGCTCCTGGCCAATAACGAATTCATTGAGAAACCCGTGTATTTCGCGCGGGTTGGGGAGGTTTTCACGGTCCCCCGAACCGCTGATTTCCAGCTCTTCCCGGATGATGTCGTTGCACAGTTCTACGCATTCATCGCAGATATAAACACTAGGGCCCGCAATAAGCTTACGCACCTCATGCTGGCTCTTGCCGCAGAAGGAACAGTAAAGAATTTTGCCGTCAGCGCCTTTCTGATCTTGATCGCTCATCGTGAAAACCTAATCTGCTTACGTTGGTTTATTTACTATCACAGTGAAAATATTACCTTTTTTCTTCACTGGAGTCGACCTTTCTGTTATCAAGGAGCGAATCGATCAAGCCATATTCCCGCGCCTGCTCGGCACCCATGAAATTATCACGCTCAGTATCTTCGCCTATTTTCTCTACGCTTTGACCCGTATGAGCGGCAAGAATTTCATTGAGTTGTTCACGAATCTTGAGAATTTCCCGTGCGTGAATATCGATATCCGAGGCCTGGCCCTGAAAACCGCCCAATGGCTGGTGAATCATAATCCGCGAATGCGGCAGGCAATATCTCTTGTCCTTTGCACCGGCCGCCAACAGCACGGCGCCCATGCTGGCCGCTTGTCCCACGCACATGGTGCTTACGTCACAGCTAATGAACTGCATGGTGTCGTAAATCGCCAGTCCCGCACTGACTGAGCCGCCAGGGCTGTTGATATACAGGTTGATGTCCTTGTCCGGGTTCTCCGACTCGAGGAACAGCAACTGGGCAACCACCAGGTTGGCCATCTGGTCTTCCATCGGGCCGACGATAAAGATCACCCGCTCCTTGAGCAGGCGCGAGTAGATGTCGTATGCACGCTCACCGCGTGAAGTTTGTTCCACCACCATGGGAACCAGGTTCAATGCCCGGGTTTTCATCGCACTATTTCCAATTTCCATTTTGCCTTTCTCCTTGGCCCTGAAGGGTTTCCCTGTCACTCGGGTTGGCTTGCTGTTTCTGCCGCACCGGCGATGACTTCCTGGAATTTCATTGCCTGTGGCGTCACTTTAGCGTTTTCCAGCACCCAGTCAACTACCTGTTCTTCCATCACGGCGCTTTCCACCTGCTGGAGCAGTCTCTGGTTGCCGTAATACATCTGCATGACTTCTGCCGGTTGTTCATAGGTGCTGGCAACTTTTTCGATGGCCTGGCGGACCCGCGCACCGTCAATACGAATGCTGTTCTGCTGAGCCAGTTCACCCAGCAGCAAACCGCCCCGCACACGCCCTTCGGCTTGTTCCATGAAAAGCTCAATGATGGAGCTATCAGGCTCAGTGCCCTGCTGACCGGCGATTTGAGCCGCCATGTTGGCCGCCTCTTCCTTGACGATGCTGACAGGAACCTCGAGGTCCGGCATGGCTTTGACCAAGCCCTTGATCAACTGTGATTTCATCATGGAATTCATAGCCTGTTCGAGTTCCCGCTCCAGGTTGCGCTGGATCTCTTCATGTAAAGTCTCGACTGCGCCGTCGGCAATACCAAAGGTCTTGATGAATTCCTCGTCGACTTCAGGCAGGCTGCTTTGTGCAACGGATTCAACGTGCAAATCGACCTTGGCTTTTTTGTCGGCGAGCGCGGATTCCCGGAAATTTTCAGGGAACTTCAGCTTGACGCTCTTTTCTTCTCCGGGCGGAATCTTCGCGATGGCTTTTTCGAGCTCATCAAATCCGGATTCACCCATCATGATGGCCAGTTTCTGTTTGCCTTCTTCGGGCACCCTGCCCTCTTTTGTTTCCGCCGCGTATTCGATTACGACCTT
This sequence comes from Lysobacterales bacterium, assembly GCA_030637665.1. Taxonomy (GTDB): domain Bacteria; phylum Pseudomonadota; class Gammaproteobacteria; order Xanthomonadales; family SZUA-36; genus JAJRRA01. The sequence continues at coordinate 4,039 of DAOWGA010000312.1, forward strand.
GTCGCCATCCTGCGCAGTGCGCTCCACGGGATTCCAGACTTTGCGTTGTTCACGTAAGGTCTGCAGCATCTCCTCGACATCCTCAGCCCCTATCTTCGCTTCGGGGCGGGTGATTTCGAGGCTGGAAACATCAATTGTATCCATCTCCGGATACACTTCGATCATGGCGCTGAAATCGAGGTCACCGCTGTGCAGATTCTCGGGTGGCGTATCCAGCCTTGGCATGGAAGCGGGACGCAGTGCTTCGTCCTGGATGGCCTGCTGCAGGCTGGCCTGAATCGTCTCGCTCACGATGTCCTGGCGCACCTGCTTGCCATAACGCTGTTTCACAACGCTCATGGGCACGCGGCCTGGCCGGAATCCCTTAATATTGACCTGCTTGCGGAGTTCCTTCAATTTGCTCTCGACTTTCTCGAGGATATCCTCCTCAGGAACGTGCACGGTCAGTCGGCGCTCTAGGCCACCTGTATTTTCTACGGAAACTTGCATTTAAATATAAACCTGCTGATTGCTATTGTGATCAAGGGAAGGTTGCTCCGAAACAGTGGTGCGAAAGGGGAGACTCGAACTCCCACGGGTTACCCCACTGGATCCTAAATCCAGCGCGTCTGCCA
>DAOWGA010000078.1 GCA_030637665.1 Lysobacterales bacterium
AGTTTGCCAATGCCGTCCCAGGACTTGCTGCCGTTCATCAACCAGGTACTGTGGTCTTGCCGGCCAGCGGGCACATCGCGCCCGAAAATACGGTTCACCCGGCCTACCCATGCACCCTGGAAGTCCCATCCGCCAGCTTTTTGCTGGAAGTAAACGCCGTCATACGTCTGTTCATTCTGACGCCAGCCAACGTTGCCGACAAAGCGGGCATTGTCATAAATGATCCGTTCCCGTCCACCGCGCAGCAGGGCGCCTTTGTCATTCTTCCATTGAATATAGGCCTGGTTCAGGTCAGCGCCTGTCGGATCGGCAATCACGGGATACTGGGTGCGGTCCGGTGTGTTACCAGCGCCTGCATTGTAGTTATTCCAGCCCGCCGTCATCACAAAGTCATACTCGGCGAAAGCGCTGAAGCCATAAAGGTCGGCCGTTCTGAAATTCAGCCGGGTCCTCAGGGTCCCTGCGGTAGCGTCTTTGGTAAAACGCTCCTGATCGACGTTTTCGAAACGATAGCGAAACGCCAGCCCGGCCTTGCCTTCCTTGAATATGTCTATGAAGCTATCCGCCGCCTGTGCCGGTGCGGGAAATGACGTGATCAGGGCACAGAGAATCCCTGCGGGTATCACCGCCAGCTTGCCTTTAGTGTTCATTTATTACTCCTTTACACCCCAGAACCGGGCTGTTTGCTTGAAGCAGAAAAAGGGAGCCGGTTGCCCGGCTCCCGTCAGATCAGTAAATGTCGTGCATCGTGTTATAGGTGTTGAACTTTCCGGTTGGCGTTACCAGTTCGGGGCTCTTAATGACGTGCTTGAGCTTACGGGTTTTGTCATCCACCACCACGATGGCGGATTCCAGTTCCTTGCCGCTCCAGACGGAGAACCAAACTTCATCGCCTGCCATGTTGTACTCAGGCTGAACAACGCGCTTCGCTCCTTCACCCAACTCGGCCCATTCCGCAATTGGCAAAATTTCGAAACCGGCTTCGAGGTTGTTTACGTCATATACCGCGATGCTCTGGGAGAATGCGGTGTCAGGATTCAAGGGAGCATCCACCCACAGGTTGCTGGATTTTGGATGGGACTTCACGAACAGTGAGCCACCGCCCATGCCTTCCAGCGTGCGCACGACTTTCCACGCGTTGTCTGAATGACCTTCCGGATCAGTTCCTAAAAAGGTGACATTTTCGTTACCCAGGGCGCTGGTTACCCATACTGGTCCATACTTCGGATCATTCAGGTTGGCGCCACGTCCGGGATGAGGAATCTTGGTTACATCCGTCAGTGCTACCAGTTTGCGCTCTTTTGAGTCGATCACTGCAATTTTGTTCGACTGGTTCGCAGCTGTCAGGAAATAGCGCTTGGTGCTGTCCCAACCGCCGTCATGCAGGAAGCGGGCCGCGCCAATGGTGGTGACGCTGAGGTTATCAGGGTCTTCGTAGTTGACCAGCAGGATCTTGCCGGTTTCCTTCACGTTGACGATGAATTCCGGATGCTCATGCGAGGCAACAATGGCTGCAACCCGTGGTTCCGGATGATATTCCTGGGTGTCGACGGTCATACCGCGGGTAGAGACGATCTTCAACGGCGCCAGGGTATCGGCATCCATGATTACGTATTGCGGCGGCCAGTAGGCCCCGGCAATGGCGTATTTGTCTTCATAGCCCTTGTACTTGGAAGTCTCAACCGAGCGTGCTTCCAGGCCAATCTTGATCGTGGCTACTACCTTGGGCGGATTCATCCACAGGTCGATCATGTCGATCTTGGCATCACGGCCAATGGTATACATGTAACGCCCGGACGCGGATGGCCGGGAGATATGCACGGCGTATCCCGTTGGCACGATGGAAAAGATTTCCTTGGTATCACCGTCGATAATGGCCACCTGGCCTGCATCACGCAAAGTCACGGAGAAAAAGTTCTCGATGTTGCGGTCGTGTTGCGGAGCTGTGGGACGGTCTTCAGGTTTGACCATGACTTCCCAGCTTTCGGTCATTTCCGGCAGGCCGAATTCGGGTGGAGCCGGCGGCTCATGCTGCAGGTAACGCGCCAGGATGTCGATTTGCTCATCGGTCAGATCGCCAGAGGTTCCCCAGTTGGGCATTCCTGCTGCTGAACCGTAGGTGATCAGGGCTTTGAGGTAATCAGAGCCTTTTTCACGGGTAATATCCGGAGTCAGCGGTTTGCCGGTGGCGCCTTTGCGCAGAACGCCATGGCAGCCAGCGCAGCGTTCGAAATACACCTGCGTGGCGATATCAAACTCGGCCTGTGTTATGCCCGGGCCTTCCGAATCAATAAACCCCGTAGCTCCCTCAATGGCGCTTGGTGCACCCTGGTAAGCCATTTCTTCTTCGGTGGTGACCGGGTGATCGGACGGGCCGGTGACCATTTCACCGCCTCGTGCCGCAGCTACTTCGCCGGAGCTCACTTCACCGCCCGGGTTGTCCCAGGAATTCATCACGAAAGTGACAATGTCGGCTGCGTCGCTGTCGCTCAGATAGGACAGGTTCGGCATCACGGCATTGTAGTCCGTTCCATTGACCGTGATCGGGCCGCTCAGGCCGTTCAGAACGGCATTGATGGCAGCCGCCGAGCCACCCTCGGCAAGGTAACTTGATCCCGCAAGTGGAGGAAATGCTCCCGCCAGGCCTTTGCCTGTTGCCTGGTGACAGGCTGCGCAATGGGCGGCGTATAAATTTTCACCGCTGGCGATCCGCTCTTCAACGGTCTTGGTGGCAGCTTCCGCCGCATGGACGGCGACAGCATTGTCGGCGGCCTGGGCAGGCGCTGCCGGTTCTTCCTTGGCACAAGCCGTTAATGATACGGCGAGCGAAATGGTTATCAGTAGAATTCGGTTGAGTCTCATGGTAGTTCTCTCCGGAGATAAAAGAGGTACAAAAAAGGAATCATTATTCCAGACAACAATTTACGCCTGAGACGGGCTTTGTACATTGACATGAGTCAAGCAAGCTAATGCAGTGCGCTAAAACATGAACCGTGCGGTGATTGAGTAGCTCCTGCCCGGCCGCGACAGCA
>DAOWGA010000229.1 GCA_030637665.1 Lysobacterales bacterium
GAGCGTATCGGGGAAATTTTTGCCTATGAAATCAGCAAAGTGCTCGAGCACCGGGAAAGGGAGAAATTACAGAATGCGGCCTGTCTGGACCGCTGAGCTTCAACCATACTCAGTTTGAGGGTAATTGCAATTGGTGGTTAATCACCAATCGGGCAGGAACTTCGTGTTTGGCATAAGTCGCTTTTTTCTTCGGCCACCCGTGTCAAGGCCCGCAGTTTTAGAAATCCCGGGAGTCAGCACGGACGAATGAATTGAAGCGCATTTCCTGTCCGATGCTGGTCTCCGGACCGTGTCCGGGTACGACGGCTGCTGATTCATCCAGGCAGTAGATTCGTTGCTGGATCGATTTCTTCAGCAGGCCGGCGTCACCTCCGGGAAAGTCCGTTCTTCCGACCGAGCCCATGAACAGGGTGTCGCCGGCAATCAACAGGCTGGAATCCTCGAAATAGAAGCTCACTGAACCCGGTGTGTGTCCGGGTGTGTGGATACAATTGCCGCCGCATTCCAAGTCTTGCTCGTGTTCGATCCAGTGGGCGGGTTCCGGAACGGGCGCATAGGGTATACCCCACATCCCGCACTGTTGCTCCAGCGTGTCCCACAGGAACCGATCGGAGCGATGCAGCCAGATCGGCGCGCCCGTCTGCTTGTGAATCTCCCCGGCGGCCAGGATGTGGTCGAGATGGGCGTGGGTATGGATGATGCCGATGATCCGCAGGCCCAGTGATTCCACCGTTGCCATGATTCGAGTTGCATCCCCGCCCGGATCGAAGACATAGCCAATGCCGGCCTCTGTGTCTCCGATCACGGTACAGTTGCACTGAAGAGGCCCGACGGGAAATGATTTACGCACGATATTCATGGGCGCCTATAGTGCCTGTGTATTGGGTTTCAGGAAAGAGCCCGGGGCAGAAAATTTCATGGGGCCAGGGCGATTAATTGAGATAAAATGGTTCTTTTAGGTGAAGCAGGTACACCATGTCTGAGAAACGTTTTAGCGGCACTGACCGTTATGTCGCAACGGAAGATTTGACCACTGCTGTCAACGCGGCGGTGACCCTGGGCAGGCCCATCCTGATCAAAGGTGAACCGGGCACCGGGAAGACCCAGTTAGCGGAAGAGGTTGCCCGCAGCCTGGACCGGCCCTTGCTTCAGTGGCACGTGAAGTCCACCACCAAGGCGCAGCAGGGCCTGTACGAATACGATGCGGTTGCCCGATTGCGCGATTCCCAGCTTGGTGACGAGCGGGTCCACGATATTGGCAATTACATCGTTAAAGGCCCCATGTGGGAAGCATTTGATCAGGACATCCAGCCGGTATTGCTGATCGATGAAATCGACAAAGCGGATATCGAGTTTCCGAATGACCTTCTGCGCGAACTGGATCGCATGGAGTTCTATGTATACGAGACCCACGAAACCATCGTGGCGAAGCACCGGCCCATCATCGTCATCACCAGCAACAATGAAAAAGAACTGCCGGACGCCTTCCTGCGCCGCTGCTTTTTCCACTACATTCGCTTTCCCGATGCGGAAACGATGAAAGACATTGTCGATGTCCACTACCCGGGCCTGAAAAAGGAGTTGCTGAGCGAGGCGCTGAAAGCATTTTACGATTTGCGTGAAATTCCCGGGTTGAAGAAGAAGCCGTCCACCTCCGAACTTCTCGACTGGCTGAAGCTGTTGCTGGCCGAGGATGTGCCGCCCGAAACGCTCTCCAGCGATGACCGGCGCAAGACTTTGCCGCCACTGTATGGCGCCCTGCTGAAAAACGAACAGGATGTGCACATGTTTGAGCGGCTGATTTTCCTGCACCAGCGCGAGGCTCGATAGCCGGCCTGGTGCAACCGTATCCCGGATGACGAACGATGTTGGTTAGTTTCTTTTTTCTGCTGCGTGAAGGTGGGCTCAAAGTCTCGATCACCGAATTCCTGACCTTTCTCGAGCTGTTGAAGCGCCGGGTCACGCGATTCAATATCGAGGAGTTCTACTACCTGGCACGTGCCTGCCTGGTGAAGGACGAGGCGCTGTATGATCGTTTCGACCGCATATTCTCGGCGCATTTCAAAGGGATCGAAGATCTGTTCGGGCCGGAAGGAGCAGAAATCCCTGAAGAATGGCTGCGGCGTTATTTCGAGCTTGGCCTGAGCGAAGAAGAAAAGGCCCAGATCGAAGCACTCGGCGGCTGGGAAAAGCTGATGGAGACGCTGAAGAAGCGTCTTGAAGAACAGAATGAACGCCACGAGGGTGGCAGCAAGTGGATCGGTACAGGTGGCACATCACCCTTTGGCGCCTATGGCTACAACCCGGAAGGAATTCGCATTGGACAGGACGGGTCACGTCACCGCCGTGCGGTGAAAGTCTGGGACAAGCGGGAGTTCCGTAACCTGGATGACTCTGTTGAGCTGGGTACGCGAAACCTGAAGGTGGCGCTGCGCCGTTTGCGGCGTTTCGCACGCGAAGGCGCCGCCGACGAACTGGATTTGCATGACACCATTGAATCGACGGCCCGCAATGCCGGCCTGCTGGATATCAAGATGGTGCCGGAGCGCCACAATGCGGTGAAGGTGTTGCTGTTCCTGGACATTGGCGGCTCCATGGATGATCACATCCGTGCCTGCGAAGAACTTTTTTCAGCAGCCAGCAGCGAATTCAAACACCTGGAATATTTTTACTTCCACAATTGCGTTTACGAAGGCCTGTGGAAAGACAACAGACGCCGACACGGTGAAAGAATTCCCACCATGGATGTGCTGCACAAGTACCCGGCCGACTACAAGCTGATCCTGGTCGGCGATGCCACCATGAGCCCCTACGAAATTCACTATCCCGGAGGCAGCGTGGAACACTGGAACGAGGAGGCAGGTTCCACCTGGATGCAACGCCTGCTGGATACTTACCCGAAGGCGATCTGGCTGAACCCTGAACCTGTTATGCGTTGGGAATACACACCCTCCATCAAGATGATGTCGGAGCTGATGGAAGAGCGCATGTTTCCGCTAACCGTCAGTGGCCTGGAAGACGGAATGCGCGAACTGAGATGAGCCTTGGGAGCAAGGCTCTACATTCGCTTTTTTCGCAGCAGCAGGGTGAAGACGTAGCCACCGGCCGCTCCGGCCATGCCCTGGGCCAGCAGGCCGGCCCAGGTCCTGGCGGCGGCCACCGGTGTGATACCGAAGGCAATATTCAGAAGCAAGTGAACGGAAATCAGCGCCACCGCGCCAGCCAGTATGAACAAGCCGGACCGCCATTGTCCCAACCAGCGGATCAGTAGCATGGTTAGCAGGAATGCGGC
>DAOWGA010000342.1 GCA_030637665.1 Lysobacterales bacterium
AGGTCAATAACCCCGTCCAGACCCCGGCCAAACTGAATGTTGTAACTGACAACTTTCATGCATTCCCCGATTGATGAGTTGCGCTTTGCAACCAGCACCATTTCAGGGATTTCAATCACGCCCGCTTTCCCGGGCAAAGCTGGCCTCACAGCGGGGACCGCTGAGCAGATCTAATCTCCGTTTACTCCAAAGCTTGAATCCCGTCACTTCATCCCTATCTACTCCTGCATCGCAACAACTGATAAAAAGACATGAGCCAGACTTCTACCGTTGAAACCCATGCGTTCCAGGCGGAAACCCGCCAGGTTCTGCAATTAATGATTCATTCCCTTTATTCGAATAAGGAAATCTTCCTGCGTGAGCTGATTTCCAATGCTTCCGATGCACTGGACCGCCTGCGCTTCGCGGCGATCCAGGATGACGCGGTTAATGAGGACGCTGGTGATCTTCGCATCGAGATCGAGATCGATGAAGAAGCCGGCACACTCACGGTGCGCGACAACGGTATCGGCATGAACCGGGATCACGTGATGGACAACATCGGCACCATCGCCAAATCCGGCACCAAGGCCTTCCTGGATCGCCTGTCGGGTGACCAGAAAACGGATGCTCAATTGATCGGGCAATTTGGCGTTGGTTTTTACTCGGCGTTCATCGTGGCGGACAAGGTCACCCTGCTTAGCCGCAGGGTGGGAGACTCCGCCGAAGAGGGGGTGCGCTGGGAATCCGACGGAGGCGGCGAGTATTCCATCGAGGCCACCGACCGGGAAAGCCACGGCACCGAGGTGATTCTGCATCTGAAGGAAGCGGAAAAAGAATTCCTGAGCAAGTGGGCCATCCGTTCCCTGATCAGCCGCTACTCCGACCACATCGGTTTCCCGATCCGCATGCCGAAGGAAGACGAGGAAGGCGAGGAAAAAGGAACCGGGTGGGAAGAAGTCAACCAGGCCTCCGCCCTGTGGTCCTTGCCCAAGAGCGAAATCAGCGACGAAGAATATCAGTCATTTTACAAGTACCTCACCCACGACCTGGATGACGCTCAGTGCTGGGCGCACAACAAGGTCGAGGGCAGCCAGAGCTATACCACGCTGCTGTATGTGCCAAAGACAGCCCCGATGGACCTGATGTTGCAGCGTGACGAGCGCACCGGCCTGCGCCTGTATGTAAACCGGGTGTTCATTATGGATGCCGCGCAAGCCCTGCTGCCGCATTACCTGCGCTTTATCCGCGGGGTGGTCGATTCCAATGACCTGCCGCTGAATATCTCGCGGGAATTGTTGCAGGAAAATGAACTGGTAGGCAAGATCCGTTCCGCGGTCATCCGCCGCAGCCTGGACCTGATCGGCAAGCTGGCCAAAGACGACGCGGAACAATACGCAAAATTCTGGCAGCAATTCGGTGCCGTGATCAAGGAAGGTGTAGCCGAGGACTTTGCCAATCGCGAGCGCATCGCGCCGTTGTTGCGTTTCGCTTCCACCCGCGACGAGGGTGGGGAGGCAAGTGTAGACCTGGCCAGCTACAAGGAGCGTATGCCGCAAGGGCAGGACGCTATTTATTACATCACGGCCGAGAACCACCAGGCTGCCAGCCACAGCCCGCACCTGGAAGTATTCCGCAAGAATGGCATCGAAGTTCTGTTGATGTCCGATCGCGTGGACGAGTGGATGATGGCCTATTTCACCGAGTTCGACGGTACGCCGTTCAAGTCCGTGGCCAAGGGGGACATCGAACTGGGCGCCCTGAAATCGGCGGGCAAGAAGGATGCGGAAAAAGAAGATGGCGATAAGGCGGAAGAATCCGCTGAGTCCCTCGATGCCGCCCTGCTCGAAAAAGTACGTGAATCGCTGGGCGAACGGGTCAGCGAAGTCCGCAGCAGTCAGCGTCTGACCGAATCGGCTTCCTGCCTGGTGCTGGGTGAGCAGGAAATGGCACTGCACTTGCAGCGCCTGCTGGAACAGGCCGGCCAGTCTGTGCCCGGCAGCCGTCCGGTGCTGGAATTGAACGCCGGCCACCCGCTGGTCGAAATGCTGCAATCAGAAGAAGAGGCCGGGCGATTCAAGGACCTCAGCCTGGTTCTGTATGAGCAGGCCCTGCTTTCCGAAGGCGGCTCACTCACGGATCCGGCCGCATTTGTGCGCCGTGTGAACGCTCTGGTGCTCAGACAAGCCGAAACAACCTGATCAGCGGTACCATTCGCTTGTGAGCGATTCCGTACGGGTAGACAAATGGCTTTGGGCCACGCGGTTTTTCAAGACCCGTGCGCTCGCCCGTGACGCCATCAAAGGAGGTAAGGTCCAACTCGACGGGAACCGGGTCAAACCC
>DAOWGA010000152.1 GCA_030637665.1 Lysobacterales bacterium
ATGCGTGCCGCGGAATCACTGGCGGCGGATCTGCGCCTGGCTTCCACCCGCCCCATCAGCGAAGAATATGTGCGACTCGCCGGCCAGTCCGGGCTGGACTCAGCGCGCATTACCAGCATGCCCAGCGTGGTGTTTGCCGGCGATGCCAACACGCTGGCCGCTGTACGTGCCGTAAGCAGCGGCTATCCCTTGCGGGGGCAACTAAAAACTTCGCAACATTTGCTGGGTGAAACCAGCATCGTCGAAGACATCCCCGCTCCCGGGGAAGCCTGGGCTTCGCAGCGATTAATGGCCCGCCTGGGTGTAGAAACCGGCGTCACCATCGAAGTCGGAACAGCCCGCGTGACTTTAAGCCGCGTATTGGATTTCCGGCCGGATGAAGGGTGGAGCTTCATAGACCTGGCGCCAACGCTGCTGATCAACGAAACGGACCTCGAAAGCACCAGCCTGGTCCAGCCCGGCAGCCGAGTAACTTACCGAATGTTATTTTCCGGACAGCGCAGCGCGATTAATACGTTCAAAACGGAACTGGATTCCCTGCTCCAGGATGGCGAGCGCCTGCGCGATATAGAGGATGCCAATCCCCAGATTCGGTCGGCGATGGACCGGGCCGGCCGTTTCCTGAACCTGAGTTCCCTGGTGTCCGTGCTGCTGGCTGCCGTGGCGGTCGCCATGGCGGCACGGCGCTATTCGCACCGTCATCGGGATCGTACAGCCCTGATGAAATGCATGGGCGCCAGCCAGTCCATGATCATGCAATCGAGCCTCCTGCAATTGTTAATGCTGGCCATTGCGGGAGGGATCGTGGGCAGTGTGCTGGGTTATCTCTCCCAGCAGGGCCTGGCCTGGGTGATGCGTGACATGATCGGGCAGAATCTGCCACCACCGGGCAGTGGCGCCGGCTTCCTGGGCATAGTGACGGCCATCTGTATTCTGGCCGGATTTGCGCTACCCGACCTGATGCAAATGGGCAAGACGCCGCCATTGAGAGTATTGCGCCACGATATTGGCCCACCGCCGATGCGCTACGGTATCAGCTGGATTGCCGGCATCGTAGCCGTGGTAGCCCTGTTGCTCTGGATGGTGCGGGACGCCAAACTGGTTCTGGCCATCTTCGGCGGCGCATCAATCACATTTCTGATCCTGGGCGCTGCGGGCTGGTTACTGGTCCGGTCGCTGCAGGGCTTTCGCGGGGCGGCGGGCGTCGCCTGGCGCTATGGGCTTGCAAGCCTGGCCCGCCGGGGGCGCGAAAGCGTCATCCAGGTGGTTGCTTTCGGCCTTGGCCTGATGGTGCTGTTGCTGCTCACCACGGTGCGAAATGACCTGATGGACAATTGGCGCCAGAGCCTGCCAGAGAATGCGCCCAACCAGTTCATGATCAATATTCAAGCCCAGGAAATTGGCCCTATGACCGCATTTCTGCAGGAGCGGGGCCTGGACGTGCCCCGCTTCGTGCCGCTGGTACGCGCGCGAATGACGACCATCAATGGCCAGGATGTCACACAAATGACCTTCGAGGATCCACAGGGCCGGGAATGGGCGCGTCGCGACGCCAATTTGAGTTGGACCGACATACTTCAGCCGGACAACAAGATTGTGGAAGGCACGTTCTGGAAGGCCGGTTCAAGCGAACAGGAAGTATCGGTCGAACTCAACTTCGCGCACGAACTCGGCCTTGGTTTGGGTGATGAGCTGGGCTTCGACATCGCCGGTGAATCGGTCAGCGCCGTCGTCACCAGCCTGCGTACCGTCGAATGGGATTCCTTCAGCCCGAACTTTTTCATAGTGTTTTCCCCGGGCGCCCTGGATCCCTACCCCACCACCTACATTTCCAGCCTTTACATTGACCAGGCTGCCCGTGCTGATGTGCTGGATTTGATGCGCGCCTTCCCCAGCGTCACCACCATCGATCTGGACGCAGTCCTCGGGCAGGTCCGGGACGTGATGGACAAGGCAGCGCTCGCGGTACAGGCGGTATTTATTTTTACCTTGCTGGCCGGACTGACAGTGTTGTGGGCAGCAGTGCAGGCAACACGAGATGAACGGCGCTATGAAAGCGCCGTGCTGCGCACCTTTGGCGCCTCCAGAAAACGCGTGCTGAGTGGTGTCGCCACCGAATTCGTCGCCATCGGCCTGCTGGCCGGGATTCTTGCCGCATCCGGAGCCAGCCTGGCGGGATATTTGCTGGCGGAAAACCTGTTTGACCTGGAGTATCACTTCAGCCTGACCCTTTGGTTGACTGGCCCCCTGGCGGGCATGGTATTCGTGGGCCTTAGCGGCATGGCAGCCACCTGGCGCGTGATTACACATGCCCCGGTAAACGTGCTGCGCGCAGCCTGAGAATTTTGGTAGGAGGCCGCAACTGGGCGCAATGGCGTGCACTGGGTTCATTTGTGATTTTTCCTGAAGTATAACTGTCAACTATTTGTTTTTTAATTGTTATTTATGTATCATATATCTTGTTGAGCAAGGATTGCTCGCATGGAGGACGTGCAAATGGAATTGCGCCTCAAAGAATTGACGGCATGGAATGTCTTCATCTGGAGTCTCAATGCCGTGACAGTGGTCCTGCTCCTGTGGACCTGCTCTGTTTTTGGAAGTGCAGGCTAACCGCCCTGTTCCGGAACAGGCCTGAATTGACCCCGCCCCGATAGGCGGCATTGAACGTGCGCTCCTTTTCGGCTACATTCTCCGTCTGGAGGGCAGCCTGCGGCCAGGGGCAGCCCTCAGTTTTTATACAAACTCCCGATTCACGCAACACAAATCTAAAATAGCCGGAAATTCACAATGTTAAAACGCCTGATTATCCTGTTGGTGCTGCTCACCCTCAGCTCTTCGGTCTTCGCCCAACGCTTTAACAAGCAGGATAAGTCCTACGGCTCGCGTGACAACCGTTGGGAGTCCAGTTTCCTGATGGGTTATCAAAACAGCACCAGCAAGGAATTCGAAGGCGGCGCCTCGCTGGACATCGACAAGAAATTTGGATGGGGCATCACGATTGGTTACAACTGGACCGCGAAGCTTAATACGGCCTACAAGCTTTTCGTGACGAAACCGGATTACTCCGCGACCATTATTCCGCAAGATCCAGATCTTGTCCCACAGACTATCAATTACACGATGTCCAAGTACTCCCACCAGTTCAACGCCACCTATAACTTCATGGACAGACCCTTCACACCTTTTGTGCAGGCCGGCCTGGGCTTCATGACTCTGGATTCAAACATCGTCGACCAGCCGCCAACGACCGGGTGCTGGTGGGATCCATGGTGGGGTTGGGTCTGCTCGACCACCTGGTCTACTTTCAAAACGACGGGGTTCTCTTACAATGTTGGCCTGGGGCTGCGCTGGGACGTCAACAATGCCATGTTCATCCGGGGTTCCTACAACAAGGAATGGATCTCGGTTGATAGTGGCACACTGAGTTTCGACATCCTGAGTTTCGAAGGTGGCCTGATGTTCTAGCTTATGCAGGAGCGCGCCATGCGCGTTTTCGCCCTGTGGTGCGAAATGGGCCTTTCGGCCGCATGGCGGCCTCCTACAATTGGCGGCCTCCTACAATTGGCGGCCTTCTACAATTGTTGCTCCACCCAGGCTCGTATGTTGGCATCCAGAACACTTAGCG
>DAOWGA010000349.1 GCA_030637665.1 Lysobacterales bacterium
CAGTTCCGTGGCGTGGGCGCGGGACTGGTCGGACAGGCGGCCGCCCAGCATGCGGGCGATTTCGTCGATTCTTTCTGTTTCATCGAGCAGGGTGGTTTGCACCCGGGTCAGCCCACCGTCGGCGGATTTTTGTACCTGGATTTGCTGATCGGCACAGACAGCAACCTGGGCCAGGTGGGTAACGCACAGCGCCTGTTCGCCTACGGACAGGCTTTTCAGTAAGGCACCCACGGCGTTTGCGGTGTCGCCGCCGATTCCGGCGTCGACCTCGTCGAAGATCTGGGTATGAGCCGGGTTGCCGGCCTTGGAAGCAACCTTTATCGCCAGGCTGATGCGGGACAATTCGCCGCCGGAAGCCACCTTGCGCAAGGGGCCGGGTGCTGTCCCCGGATTGGCGCTGACTTTCAGTTCCAGGCGGTCGCTTCCCCGGACCGAAGGAACGCATTCGAGGTCATGCAGCACTTCTATTTCAAACTGGCCTCCTTCCATTCCGAGTTCCTGCATCAAGTGGGTTACGGCAGTGGAAAGGGAGGCTGCCCTGGATTGGCGGGCTTCATGCAGATCGTGCGCGGCCTGCCGATAGTCGGTTAAGGCAGATTCCAGTTCTGCTTCAATGTCTTGCAGGCGCCGATCCAGCGTAGCGGCACGCTCGAGGCGGCCTTGCAGATTTTGCAGCACCTCGGCCAGTTGTTCGGGTTCCACCCGGTGTTTACGGGCCAGGTCATGCTGGCCCTGGAGCTTCTGCTCGACCTGCGCGAGGTGCTCCGGGCTCAAGTCCAGCCGGGAAAGGGCGTTGCATATGCTGCTGCGTGCTTCTTCACAGTTGATTGCAGCTTCTCCCAGCAGTTGCATGGCATCTGCAATATCGGGGTCAAGGGAAGCGTGGTCACGCAGCCGTTCGGTGGCCAGATGAATGGCGGCGCTGATGCCGTTCTGGTCGGATTCGAGGCTGGCCTGCGCGAATTCCAACGCGGCCATGATTTCGTGACCTTTCGCCAGTCGGCGGTGCTGTGATTCCAGTTCCAGAAACTCTCCGGGCGGGAGCAAGGCGCCTTCCAGTTCGGCCCGTTGGTATTCGAGCAGATCGACATCGCCAGCATCCAGCGGCGCCTCTTTTAGCAGCGATTGCTTTTCCTGCTCCAGTTGATCCCATCTTTGGTGGCACGTTCGAACAGCTTCGAGTTTCGCCTCATGTGAACCACCACTATCGAGCAATCGAAATTGTTCCTCACGCCTGACCAGCCGGATGTGCTCATTCTGGCCATGGATTTCCACCAGCAAATCACCCAACTCCGTTAATTGTTGCAGAGTGACCGCGGTTCCGTTGATCCAGGCCCTGGATCGCCCGTTCTCGCTGACCAGGCGACGCAGCAGGCAAGTGCTGCCGTTGTCGAGCTCTGAAACGCGCAGCCAGGACAAGGCCCTGCTGTTCTCATCCAGGTCAAATTCAGCGCTCAGTTCGGCCCTGGCCGCGCCGGACCGAATGGCGCCGGTATCAGCACGGTTGCCCTTCAGCAGGCCGAGTGCATCGACCAGGATGGACTTGCCCGCCCCGGTTTCACCGGTGATTGCCGTGAAACCACCCCTGAAATCCAGGTCGAGTGCTTCGACGATGGTGAAGTTGCGAATTTGAAGAAAGCTGAGCATCGATCCGACTTTTGGCGCGGGTAGTTAATTCTGCGCCTCAAACTAGCACGCCACGGTTCGCCGGGCAACGCATCCGCTGCAGGAAATCCGCTTGAAACAAACTGCTACAACCCCATATTTTGGCCAGACTGATCTTTCATTGAATTTACTGCGGACTGAAAACGGCAGCGAGGCCGCCGCTGGGCATTGGAGTTTGTCACCATGATGAAGAAAAAAGGAAACCCGTTTGAGGAGCCGGTCGAGCTAAAGGTGGAACAGGAAGTGAAATCGGGCCATGAAGAAGTTGAAACTGCGGCCCCGACACAGGAAGTCGCCGATGAAGCGCTGGTCGCAGCCGAGCAGGAACTGACCCTGCACCGGGATGCCATGTTGCGTATGCAGGCCGAAATGGAAAATCTCCGCAAACGTCTGATCCGCGACCTGGAGAAATCCCGCAGGTTCGCATTGGAACGGATTATGAAGGACCTGTTGCAGGTGCGTGACAGCATGGAGCGGGGGTTGGAAACGGATGCAGAATCCGCCACCGCGACAGCTCTTTTGGAAGGGCAGGCGCTGACCTTAAAGATGCTGGCCAAGGTCATGCAGGACCATGGCCTGGAGCTGATCGACCCGGGGGGGGAGGCTTTCAATCCGGAATTTCACGAAGCGGTGACGGTACTGCCTTCGGCAGACCTGGACGAAAACTCGGTGCTGGAAGTACTGCAAAAAGGTTACAAGTTGCATGATCGCCTGGTTCGCCCGGCGATGGTGGTTGTTTCGCGCAAGCCCTGACAGCGGTATGGGATCGGCCAACGGACAACGATTGAAAAAATGCGGTGCAACCCCATTTCTGGAGCATCGATTCGTTTTATTAATTTATAAAGCTTTATTCGGGAGACATTAAACATGGGCAAGATTATTGGTATTGACCTGGGTACCACCAACTCCTGCGTTGCAGTGATGGAAGGTGGGCAACCCAAGGTGATTGAAAATGCCGAAGGGGACCGCACCACGCCCTCAATTGTCGCTTTCACCAAGGACGACGAGGTGCTGGTGGGCCAACCGGCAAAACGGCAGGCGGTCACCAACCCGGCGAACACTTTGTTTGCCGTCAAGCGGTTGATCGGGCGCAAGTACAGCGAAGACGTGGTGCAAAAGGACCGCGACCTGGTGCCGTACAAGATTGTAGAAGCCAAGAATGGCGACGCCTGGGTCGAAGCCGACGGCAAAAAAATGGCGCCGCCGGAAGTATCGGCGCGGGTGCTGATGAAAATGAAGAAGACGGCCGAAGATTACCTGGGTGAAGAAGTCACCGAGGCGGTCATCACCGTGCCGGCTTACTTCAACGACTCGCAGCGCCAGGCCACCAAGGACGCTGGCCGGATCGCGGGCCTGACGGTCAAACGCATCATCAACGAGCCGACCGCGGCCGCTCTGGCTTATGGTATGGACAAGAAGGGCGGCGATCGCAAGATCGCAGTTTATGACCTGGGCGGTGGTACCTTCGATATATCCATCATCGAAATCGCAGAAGTGGATGGCGAACACCAGTTTGAAGTGCTGGCCACCAACGGCGACACTTTCCTCGGCGGCGAAGACTTTGACAAGCGTGTCATCGATTACCTGGTTGAAGAGTTCAAGAAAGACCAGGGTTTCGACCTGCGCAACGACCCACTGGCCCTGCAGCGCCTCAAAGAAGGGGCCGAGCGCGCCAAGATAGAGCTGTCCTCCGGCCAGCAGACCGAAGTGAACCTGCCGTACATCACGGCCGATGCCAGTGGTCCGAAACACCTCAACATCAAACTGACTCGCGCCAAGCTGGAAGCGCTGGTGGGTGACCTGGTAACCCGCACCATCGGGCCCTGCCGTACGGCGGTGGATGACGCGGGTCTGAAAGTCAGCGACATACAGGACGTCATCCTGGTCGGCGGTCAAACCCGCATGCCCAAGGTTCAGGAAGCAGTGGCCGAGTTCTTCAACCAGGAGCCGCGTAAAGATGTGAACCCGGATGAAGCGGTTGCCGTGGGCGCCTCCATCCAGGCCGGTGTACTGGCCGGCGAGGTGAAAGATGTGCTGTTGCTGGATGTGACTCCTCTGTCTCTGGGCATCGAAACCCTGGGCGGCGTGATGACCAAGCTGATCGAGAAGAACACGACGATTCCGACCAAGGCTGCGCAAGTCTTTTCCACGGCCGAGAACAACCAGACCGCCGTCACTGTGCACGTGCTGCAAGGTGAACGCGAAATGGCCTCGGCCAACAAGTCACTGGCCCGTTTCGATCTGGCCGGCCTGGCGGCTGCGCCGCGGGGCATGCCCCAGATCGAGGTCACTTTCGACATTGATGCCAATGGCATCATGCACGTTAGCGCACTGGACAAGGCCACCGGCAAGGAACAGAAGATCGAAATCAAGGCCGGTTCCGGGTTGTCGGACGCGGAAATCGAGCAAATGGTGAAAGACGCCGAGTTGCACGCTGAAGAAGACCGCAAGTTCCACGAACTGGTCACAGCGCGCAACAGCGCGGATGCCATTGTGCACGCCACGCAGTCCAGCCTGAAGGAAATGGGTGACAAGATCAGCGACGATGAGCGCAAGAACATCGAAAGTGCGATCGATAATGTCGAGGAAGCCATGAAGGGTGACGACAAGGAAAGCATCGATTCTGCGGTGGAGAAACTGTCCGAAGCCGGCCAGGTGATCTACCAGAAGGCAGCCGAGCAGGCCCAGGCCGAAGGTGAAGCCGAGGAGGCTGCCGGAGACGATGATGTTGTCGATGCCGAGTTCGAAGAAGTGAACGAGGATAAGAAAGACGACTGATCAGGTTTTGAGCCTGCTATAAGGACCCCGGCTGTGGCCGGGGTTTTTTATGAGCCTGATGCAATATGCGGGCTAAAGCGCTTAAAACCTTGAATTCAAATTTGGTCAACCTCAAATCTGGTGCAGCAATAACGGAAACCTGGAATGGCAAAGCGCGACTACTACGAAATTCTTGGCGTGCAAAAATCGGCAAGTGACGATGAGCTGAAAAAAGCCTATCGCCGCCTGGCGATGAAGCATCATCCGGATCGAAATCCGGATGACGAATCCACGCAGGAGCATTTCAAGGAAGCCAAAGAGGCCTACGAGATTCTGAAGGACCCCAAGAAGCGGTCTGCCTATGACCAGTTCGGTCATGCCGCGGTGGATCCTTCCGCCCGGGGGCCGGGTGGTCCAGGCGGTTTCCACGGGGATGTGGGCGACATTTTCGGCGACATTTTCGGCGATATATTTGGTGGTGGCGGCCGTCGCGGCGGTGCACAGCGCCAACGCGGTGCGGATTTGCGCTTCGCGCTGGACCTCAACCTGGAAGACGCCGTTTCAGGGCTGACCCGTGAAATCAAGGTGCCGACGCTGGGAGAGTGCAAGGCATGCAATGGCAGTGGCGCCCGGGACGGCCAGAAAGAAACCTGCAGCACTTGCCGAGGTGTGGGCCAGGTTCGCATGCAACAGGGTATCTTCTCGGTTCAGCAAACCTGTCCTGCCTGCCAGGGCGCGGGTCAGCGCATCAGCAATCCCTGTCCCAGTTGTAGCGGTCATGGACGGGTCCGGGAAACCCGAACCTTGTCTGTAAAAATCCCCGCCGGAGTCGACAGTGGTGACCGGATTCGACTGGCAGGTGAGGGCGAGGCCGGTATGAACGGAGCCCCGGCAGGCGACCTTTACGTGGAAGTACGCGTGCGGCCGCACGGCATTTTCGAGCGTGACGGTGATGATCTCTATTGCGAAGTGCCCATCCCCTTCACCCTGGCCGCTCTGGGCGGTGAGTTGGAAATTCCAACACTGGCTGGCCAGGTCAAACTGAAGATTCCCACCGAAACACAATCCGGACGCATGTTCCGCCTGAAGAGCAAAGGGGTTAAGTCCGTGCGCAGTCACCGCACCGCCGACCTGATGTGCCGCGTGGTGCTCGAAACGCCGGTCAAGCTCACGCGGGAACAAAAAGAGCTGCTGAAGCAATTTGAAAGCTCCTACAGCAACGACAATACAGTGCACAATCCGCGGGCGGATTCCTGGCTCAAAGGCGTCAGGGAATTTTTCGACCGCATGACTTCCTGAGCGGTACAGTCAAATGATCGAGATCGTAATTCATGGCGCAGGCCGCATGGCCGAAGCGATAGTCAATGCCGCAAAGTCACGTGATGACCTGCTAATCGTGGCTACCATAGGGCCTGATTCTCCCGACTGGGAATCACCCATCCCTCACTTTTTTTCTCTTCAGGCATTACCGGCCCTGCCGGCCCTGTTGATAGATTTCACCCTGCCGGATGGAACACGGACAGCCGCGGAATGGTGTGCAGATAATGATGTGGCGCTTTTGAGTGGCGTAACCGGGTTGCGGGACGAAGCGACTGTGGCGCTGCAGGAAGCCGCGAAGCGCGTTCCAGTGCTCTGGTCCCCCAACCTCAGTCTCGGCATCAACCTGCTGGCCGAACTGGCCAGGCGGGCCGCTGCCGTGCTGGACCCTGACACACCAGTCGCGATTGAGGACATCCACCACCAGTGGAAAAAGGACGCTCCTTCCGGCACCGCCCTCATGCTGGGTGAGGCCATCAACTCGCAACGCGGTGACGAAGCAGGGGAACTGGAATACTCATCAATACGCGAAGGCGAGGTGGTCGGGGTGCACACCATCACCTATACAATGGCTGGAGAGGAGATTGATCTTGTTCACCGCGCTCACGACCGGAAAATTTATGCAGTGGGCGCCCTGTCCGCGGGTAAGTGGCTGATCAGTCAATACGCCGGCCTTTACTCGGCTGCAGACTGGCTGGCGGGCCGGATCAATGGCATGGATGAGGCGTGAGGGGCAAGGCGGCATTTCCTTCACATTTGGGTTAGACATGACATCCCCGCTCCGTTAGAATTTGAACGCTTAGAACAACACCCGGGGCGTTGCAGCTCAAGGGGCATAAATTGACTGAATTTCTAAGCGGGAATGGCCTCACGGGCTTTCCCGTTTTGCGTATCTGGAGAATGTAATTTGACTGATCAGGCGGTGCTGGCTTTAGAGGACGGCAGCATATTCCGCGGCCAGGGCATCGGGGCAAGCGGTGAAACGGTGGGGGAGGTGGTATTCAACACCGCGATGACCGGCTATCAGGAAATCCTTACGGATCCATCCTATGCCCGTCAGCTTGTCACGCTGACTTACCCCCACATCGGCAACACGGGTTGTAACCCGGTTGACGAAGAGTCGGCCCGGCCGATGGCCGCTGGTCTGATCATACGGGACTGTCCAATTCTTCACAGCAACTGGCGCGCTGAGGAGAGCCTGCCCGCATACCTGCTCAGGACCGGGATCGTTGCGATTTCCGATATCGACACACGACGCCTGACCCGAATCCTGCGTGAAAAAGGCGCACAGGGTGGGGCCATTATCTCGGCCCCACAGGTGGATACAGAACAGGCGCTGGAAATGGC
>DAOWGA010000015.1 GCA_030637665.1 Lysobacterales bacterium
CGTTTTACGGTTATAATGATCGAGACATAAAACATAATAAAAAGATATACCTGTGACCCATTACTGATAAGGATGATCAGTTTGCCGCAAGCCCGAAAAAAAGTCCGCAATCCCGAACCTGCCGTCAGCCAGATTGCCCACCGGCTCCGTGAGAGCTTTTTCATACTGAGCCTCCTGTTGTCGGTGTACCTGGTGGCATGCCTGGGCAGCTACGACCCCACCGATCCGGGGCCATTCAACAGCGTGGCATCCGACCAGGTCCACAACATGGGCCGTTTGTTGGGCGCGTGGCTGGCGAATTTCTTCCTGTTCCTGACCGGCTACCTCGCGTACAGCCTGCCCGTGCTGTTGATTTACATCGGCTGGCTGGTTTACAGCAAGGCCGGCAAACCCGCCGAAAATGCCGGTGCAGTCGAATGGCTGGCGCGTTTCACCGGCCTGTTGCTGTTCATTCTCTCCGCGACCGGCCTGGCGCACTTACACGCTTATCCCCCGGCTGGCTCGATGCCTGCCGGCGGTGGTGGAGTCATTGGTGTGCAGATTGCGACTCCCCTGCTGGAAATGACCGGCGCCCTGGGTTCGACCCTGTTTCTGTTGGCCATGGTGCTGGTCGGTTTGACCCTGTTTGCCGGGATATCCTGGTTCCAGGTGATGGACGCAGTTGGCAAGTACACGCTGACCGGCCTGACCTGGATGGCAGGCACGATAGCAGGCATGCGGGACTGGTTTGCCGGACGCCGCGCCAAGGCCAAGCGGGTGGAAGTCCGCAAAGCGGATTCAGTGCGGCAGAAAAGTAAGTCCAAACCGAGAATCGAACCGCAGATTTCGACGCCGGAGAGCCAACCCAGTCGCCGGGCTGCGCGTGAAAGACAGCAGCCGTTGTTCAAAAACCTTCCCGCCGGTTCACTGCCGCCGCTGGAACTGCTGGATGACCCGCCGGAGCAAGTGGCTGGTTACAGCACAGAAGTGCTGGAAGCGATCTCCCGGCAGGTCGAATTGAAACTGGCTGATTTCGGAGTCCAGGTTGATGTGGTTGAAGTGCACCCGGGTCCGGTAATCACGCGCTTTGAACTGCAACCCGCGCCCGGTATCAAATCGGCACAGATTACCAATCTCGCCAAGGATCTTGCCCGCGGCCTGAGCGTCATATCAGTACGCGTAGTCGAAGTGATCCCCGGTAAGTCGACCATAGGCCTGGAGATTCCCAATGCAGTTCGCCAAACTGTCTACCTGTCCGAAATTCTTCAGTCGGAGGTTTTTGACCGGTCCGCGTCACCGCTGACCCTGGCGCTGGGCAAGAGCATTGGCGGCAACCCCGAGATAGCGGACATCACACGCATGCCCCACATCCTGGTTGCCGGCACCACCGGCTCGGGCAAGTCGGTTGCGCTGAACGCCATGATTCTAAGCCTGCTGTACAAGGCCACGCCAGAGCAGGTTCGGCTGGTGATGATAGACCCGAAGATGCTCGAGTTGTCGGTATACGAGGGCATCCCCCACCTGCTGTCCCCGGTTGTCACAGACATGAAGGAAGCGGCTAATGCCTTGCGCTGGTGCGTAGTGGAAATGGATCGGCGCTACCGTCTGATGGCAGCGCTGGGCGTGCGTAACCTGGCCGGTTACAACAAGAAAATCAAGGATGCCGCGGACAAAGGAAAACCGCTGCTCGACCCCTTGTGGCAGCCGGAATTTCCTGATGGAGACGAGACTGCACCGGAGCTCAGTACTTTTCCTTTTATCGTTGTTGTGGTTGACGAGTTTGCCGACATGATGATGATCGTCGGCAAAAAAATCGAAGAACTGATCGCCCGCCTGGCGCAAAAGGCAAGGGCGGCCGGAATTCACCTGGTGCTGGCCACCCAGAGGCCGTCGGTGGATGTCATTACCGGCCTGATCAAGGCCAACATTCCGACGCGGATGGCTTTCCAGGTCTCCTCGCGTGTGGATTCGCGCACCATCCTGGACCAGATGGGTGCTGAGCAACTGCTGGGTCATGGCGATATGCTGTACCTGCCTCCGGGCTCCGCGCTGCCGGACCGCATCCATGGGGCATTCGTCGGGGACCGCGAAGTTCACGCCGTGGCCTCATACCTCAGACAATTCGGGGAACCTGATTACGTCGATGATGTTCTAAACGATACGCAATTGATCTCGAACGGCATGGCGATCGGTGCGACCGGACTACCCGAGGCAGTCAGCGGGTCGGAGCAGGACGAGCTCTACGATCAGGCCGTGGCATTTGTGACCGAGTCGCGCAGAGCCTCAATTTCAAGTGTCCAGAGGCAATTACGCGTCGGCTATAACCGGGCCGCGCGTCTGGTAGAAGAAATGGAGGCGGCAGGTGTGGTCAGCCCACCGGAACACAACGGCCAGAGAGAAGTCCTGGCCGCACCGCCGCCCCGGGATTAATCGAATGTAGGAGCGAGCCACGCTCGCGAAAAGAACAATCGCCCGCACGGCGGCCTCCTACAAAGCTGTAGGAGCGAGCCATGCTCGCGACAATCTGCACATGCTGGAGTGTTGTTGAAATCCACGATGAAACATTATCTACTCTTGATTCTACTGCCCCTTTCCCTGCTAACCACGCAAACCCCGGCCATGGCCCAGGCAGGCCCGGCGCGAACCCAATTGGAGCAGTTTTCGCAGGAACTCCGGTCCCTGCAAGCCAGCTTCGATCAAATAGTAATCAGCGCCGACGGGGCAATTCGAGACGAAAGTACGGGTCGCTTATGGCTAAGGCGCCCACAACTGTTCCGCTGGGAATACGGAGGGGATTTCCCGGAACTGCTGGTCGCAGACGGGGATCATGTCTGGCTATATGACGAAATGCTGGAACAGGTCACGGTCAGCGAGCAGTCCCGCCTTTCGTCGGATTCGCCGCTGACTCTGCTTACCGATCTCAGTCACCTGGATGAGCAATTTGAGGTGCGTGAATTGGGGGATGATAACGGCATGCATTTGCTGGAACTGCAATCCCGCAGCCAGGATTCCGAATTTGAACGGGTACTGCTTGGGCTGCAGGACGAAACGCTGTTACTGATGGCGATGGAAGACGCATTCGGGCTTCGAACCGAAATCCGCTTCCGCGACATTCAGCGCAATCCAGAACTGGACATGAACTTGTTCCATTTTGATCCGCCGGCGGGCACGGATGTAATCGGGGATTTGCCCGAGGGCTTTGCCCGGCCATGAATTCGCTGAATGGCGAAAGCATT
Organism: Lysobacterales bacterium; assembly: GCA_030637665.1. Lineage (GTDB taxonomy): Bacteria > Pseudomonadota > Gammaproteobacteria > Xanthomonadales > SZUA-36 > JAJRRA01. Next base: position 3,216 of record DAOWGA010000015.1, read on the forward strand.
CGCCGTTGCCAGGCGGTACAATAAGTCCTTTAATAATACTAACTGACCATGCTTGATCCACAACTACTCAGAACCGACCCGGAAGCCGTGGCGGCAGCGCTCAAAGACCGCGGATACGACCTTGACGTCAGCGCCTGGCGCGAGCTGGAAGCACGCCGCAAGGACCTGCAAATCCGGGTCCAGGAGCTGCAGAACCAGAAAAACCAGAGCGCAAAATCCATAGGCCAGGCCAAGGCCAGGGGAGAGGACATACAGCCGTTGCTGGACGAGGTTAAACACCTCGGTGAAGAACTCAGTCGCGATGAGGCGGAATTCAACGACATTCGCAGCCACCAGCAGGCCTGGTTGATGGAAATTCCCAACCTGGCCCTTGCTGACGTTCCCCCGGGTAAAGATGAAAACGACAATGTCGAGATCCGGAAATGGGGCGAACCGACAACATTCGAGTTCGAACCCCGAGGCCATGTCGAACTTGGTGAAGGCAAAGGCATGATCGATTTCAATGCCGCCGCAAAACTGGCGGGATCGCGCTTTGTCGTGCTCAAGGATGGCCTGTCTCGCATGCACCGGGCCCTGGCTCAGTTCATGCTGGATGTGCATACTCAGGAGCATGGTTACACGGAAGTGTATCTCCCGTACCTGGTCAATTCGGAAACCATGATGGGTACCGGGCAGTTGCCGAAGTTCGGGGATGACGCATTTGCCACCACGGATGATCCGCCACGTTACCTGATTCCGACGGCTGAAGTACCGATGACCAACCTGGTGGCCGGTGAAATCATCGATGCTGACGATTTGCCATTGAGATACACCTCACAAACGCCATGTTTCAGGCGCGAAGCCGGTTCTTACGGAAAAGACACGCGCGGAATCATCCGCCAACACCAGTTTGAAAAAGTCGAACTGGTGCAGATTGTCCGGCCGGAAAATTCTAACCAGGCACTGGACGACCTGACCGGGCATGCGGAATCCATCCTGCAACGCCTGGGCATTCCCTACCGCGTGATTATTCTTTGTACCGGCGATATGGGCTTTGCTTCCGCCAGGACCTATGACATCGAAGCCTGGCTGCCAGGCCAGGCCATGTATCGTGAAATCTCATCCTGCAGTGTCTGTACCGATTTCCAGGCCCGGCGCATGAAGGCGCGCTGGCGCAATCCGGAATCGGGAAAACCTGAACTCGTGCACACGTTGAACGGCTCGGGCCTGGCAGTGGGCAGAACCCTGATTGCGGTGATGGAAAATTACCAGCAGCAGGACGGCTCCATAAAGATCCCGGAAG
>DAOWGA010000246.1 GCA_030637665.1 Lysobacterales bacterium
AGCCCGGTCACTGTCCGGTTGGCGTAGGCGAAGTAACTCGCAACCTGGTTGACTTCGAGGATCTTGCCGTCACTGAGTCCGGCTTCACGCATCCGACGGATGTCTTCTGCACTGATATCACCAGGTCGCTGTGTCAGCTTTTTAGCATAGGCCAGGGCTGAACGCTGCGCCTTGTTGAATGGCCTTGCGGGCTCATCCTTTTGTAACTCGGCCATGCAGGCCTCGAATTTTTCAGGCTCCCTGGCCATCAGGCGTTTCATGCCGGCACCATGGTGCTTCGCACAGTAGGAACAGTCGTTGAGCAGGCTCACCAGCACGCCGATGGCTTCCAGGAACCAAATGGGTGTCCTGTTTCGCGGGTGGTGCAGCACGGCCTTGTACAGCGCCATATGCCCTTCCAGGGAATGTGGGCGCAGGCTGTGGATCTGCAGCACATTGTCGACCTGCCCGCCCGGGCCACTGACCTGATTGTATATTTTGGAAAGCCTGCCAGCGGCAGATTCCGGCCCGATCACATCAATAAATGGCATCGCCAATGATCCTGTAGTTGAGGCCCGCGTGGCGGGCGATTAAACGATTGTAACGAGATTTTCCTCGGCAGTCCGACATGACGGAAGCAAGTGTTGCATAGCGGTGTCAGGTAAAATGCCCGTATGCGCTCTATCTTCATCTGCACCGCCTTGCTTCTTTTGCCCTCTGCCTGCGACCGGCCTGTCACCGTCAGCACTCAGGCTGAATCTGTCGATCTTCGCATCGCGACTTTCAATATCGCGATGGGGCTGGAAAAAAAAGGCCAGCTGGGCCAGGCGCTGGCGCTGGGCCGGGATCTCCGGCTCCAACAGGTGGCGGAAATACTGCAACGGGTCCGCCCGGATATCATTTTACTGAACGAATTCGACTACGAACCGGGCTCCGGGGCCGCCGGCCTTTTCAATACAAATTACCTGGCCAAAAGCCAGAACGGCCAGCAGACTATTCAATATCCTTACAGTTTTCGTGCCGCGGTAAACACCGGCATCGATAGCGGGCTTGACCTGGATGGTGATGGCAAGCCGGGGGATGCCTTTGGTTATGGTGCATTTCCGGGGCAGTACGGCATGCTCGTTTTATCCCGCTACCCGCTGCAGCCTGACAAGAGCCGCAGCTTCCAACACTTTCTTTGGTCTGCCCTGCCCGGGGCCAGGCGGCCACGCAATCCCGATGGAAGTGATTACTATTCCGATGAAATCTGGAATCAGCTGCGACTGAGTTCCAAGAGTCATTGGGACCTGGTGTTCGAGATCGAGGGACGCGAATTGCATCTGCTGGCATACCACCCCACTCCACCGGTGTTTGACGGGCCTGAAGACCACAACGGAATGCGTAACTTCGATGAGACGCGCTTCTGGATCGAATACCTGCAGGCCGATGCTGACAGCTATATGGTTGATGACCACGGCAGGCGCGGTGGCCTGGAGCCGGGTGCGAACTTCGTCATTGCCGGTGACCTGAACGCGGACCCATTCGATGGAGACTCGTCAGAGGGCGCGGTTCGTCAGTTACTGGACTTTCCGATGATCAACAGCAGGTGCTTGCCGAAAAGCGCTGGTGCACTTGAAGCATCCGCAACCCAAGGGCGCATTAACCTGAAACACCAGGGCGATCCCGCCGCCGATACCTCGGACTTCAATGATGAATATGCAGGCAACCTCCGCCTCGACTACGTGTTGCCTTCCCAGGGGCTGGTCATACGGGGTTGCGGTGTCTTCTGGCCCGGAGTAAGTGACGGAGTAAGTGAGGACACCCACGAACTTGTGAAGGCGTCTGACCACCGTCTTGTCTGGCTGGATATTTCCCTGTGAGCACGACGATCCACCCGGGCGCCGTAGACGATCTGTCGCGCCTTTATCGCGAGACCATATTGCATCATGCACATCATCCGGTCGGATTCCGTAAAGCCATACGGGAAACCCACCGCAATGAGCAATTCAACCCACTTTGTGGAGATCGCATCGTCGTTTTGCTGGAGGTGGAAGGTGAAACGGTAAAAGACGCTGCTTTCGATGGTGAAGCCTGTGCGATTTGCACAGCCTCCGCTTCGCTGATGTGTCAACGGGCGCCGGACCAGTCGGTGGATGAGATGGGTGAAACGCAGCGCTGGCTGGAATCAGCCCTGCACGGAAAAGAGGATCCGGCGGAGTATGAAGCGCTGCAGCCCTTGCTGGGCGTTCGGCGCTACCCCAGCCGTATCCGCTGCGTCATGTTGCCCTGGGAGGCACTGTTGCAGGCGGTGAAGGGCGTTGGGCCAGGCCCGGGGTGACGTTGGCAGTGGGTTTTACAACAGCACCTGCTCTTTCAATTTTCGTATCTGGTCGCGGACCTGGGCAGCTTCTTCGAATTCCAGCAGTTCGGCGTGTGTGAACATTTTTTGTTCCAGTTCCTTGACGGCTTTCCCCAGGTTTTCTGCGGTCACATCGCTATACTCGCCGCCGGATTCAGCAACGCGCGCATATCGGCGTCCCCGGCGCGAACTGTCGTCGTATGCACCTTGCATGATATCGGAAACTTTCTTTTTCACAGATTTTGGTGTGATTCCATGCTTTTTATTGAAAGCAATCTGCTTCGCCGTACGGCGTTCAGTCTCAGCGATCGCGCGCTCCATAGAACCCGTTATCCGGTCACCATAGAGGATGACTTTGCCGCGTACGTTCCGTGCTGCGCGGCCAATGGTCTGGATCAGCGAAGAATCTGACCTCAGGAAGCCTTCGCGGTCGGCATCCAGAATCGCGACCAGTGATACTTCAGGTATATCAAGACCTTCTCGCAATAAGTTAATGCCAACTAGCACATCAAATTCACCCAAACGCAAATCCCGTATGATCTCCACCCGCTCCACGGTGTCGATATCCGAGTGCAGGTAGCGCACACGAACCCCATGGTCAGCCAGGTACTCGGTCAGGTTCTCCGACATGCGCTTGGTCAGCGTGGTGACAAGCACACGGTCACCCAGCGCCTTGCGCTTGTTGATCTCCGACAGCAAATCATCGACCTGGTCCGTGACCGGTCGCACGACTAATTCAGGGTCCACCAATCCGGTCGGCCGCACGACTTGTTCCACCACGGCCCCTGAATGGTCCATTTCATATTGCCGGGGCGTGGCGGAGCAGAAGATCAACTGCGGCGCCCGGGCCGCCCATTCCTCAAACATCAACGGGCGGTTGTCCAGCGCCGACGGCAGGCGGAAGCCGTAGTTCACCAGGTTTTCCTTGCGCGAGCGATCGCCCTTGTACATGGCGCCCAATTGCGGAATCATCACGTGGCTCTCATCCAGCATTAGCATGGCGTTATCCGGCAGGTAGTCAAACAACGAGGGCGGTGCTTCACCCGGCCCCCTGCCCGTCAGGTGGCGCGAGTAATTCTCTATGCCGTTGCAATAGCCGAGCTCGAGCAGCATTTCCAGGTCGTAACGTGTGCGCTGCTCCAGGCGCTGAGCTTCAACCAGCCGGTCCTGTTCCCTGAGTTCAGCCAGGCGCAGCTTGAGTTCCGCCGCTATCGTTTTTGTCGCATCCAGCACAACCTGCCGGGGTGTGACGTAGTGTGACTTGGGATAGACAGTTACCCGCGGCAGTTTTTTCAGAATCTCTCCCGTGAGCGGGTCGAGCACACAAATCGAGTCCACTTCCTCGTCGAACAGTTCGATCCGGATCGCCTGCGCATCCTCGTCGCCCGGGAATATGTCAATGACATCACCGCGCACACGGTAGGTACCACGCCGTAATTCCATGTCGTTGCGGCTGTATTGCATCTCGGCCAGGCGGCGCAGAATGGAACGCTGGTTGATGATTTCGCCGCGCGAAATATGCAGCACCATGCTCAGGTACTGGGTCGGATCACCCAGGCCATAGATCGCAGAAACCGTTGCCACGATTATCGTATCCGGGCGCTCCAGTAGCGCCTTGGTTGCCGACAAACGCATTTGCTCAATGTGTTCGTTTATCGATGCGTCTTTCTCGATATAGGTATCTGAGGAAGGCACATAGGCTTCCGGCTGATAATAGTCATAGTAGGAGACGAAGTATTCAACCGCGTTTTCCGGGAAGAAATCACAGAATTCACCGTATAACTGCGCGGCCAGGGTCTTGTTCGGCGCCAGCACCAGCGTGGGGCGTTGCGCGTGCTGAATCACGTTGGCGATGGTGAAGGTCTTTCCTGAGCCGGTCACACCTAACAAGGTCTGCTGTGCCAGGCCTGCCTCCAGGCCATCGATCAACTGCGTAATAGCCTCCGGCTGGTCCCCGGCGGGCTTAAATTTACTGTGCAGCATAAATGGCTTGTGGGTGTCGGCCGGCATTCAGGAAATCCCTTGATCGTTAGAAGTGTGGAGTGCTTGGGCAAACTTGTTATTATACGCGCTTACCGAATGACAAGCCGCCCGAAGGCGTAAGCCGGCATATGCTTCAACCACCAGAAAAATGTGCCGGTCCGTCAAAAAGACCACGGAGACAAATCAATGAAATATGTTCTTAGCCTGGCCCTGTTGTTGCTCTTTTCCACTCCGATGCAGGCGCAGTCCCTGAGTGTGGAAACCATGACAGACATCGCAATTTCCCGCGCCTTGATCAACGATAAACGGAACACCGCCCTCGCCTTCAACATGTCGTTCACCGATGAGGAAAGAGATGCGTTCTGGCCACTGTACCGGAAATACCGGGAGGCGATGACTAATGTGGGCAGCAGGAAACTCGACGTGATCATCGATTACGCCGAGCATTATGAAAATATGACCCAGGATAAGGCGCGGGATCTGCTGGACCGTCACATGATTTACGAAGAGCAGGCGCTCAAGGTGAAACAGTTGTATATCAAAAAATTTCGCCGCATTCTTCCAAACACCAAAGTCACACGGCTGTTCCAGCTCGAGAACCGGATGGATGATGCCATTGCAATGAAACTCGCTGAGGGTATTCCCTTGATGGAGTAAATCCCAGTGGCCAGAACTTCAAATCGGGTAGACCAGATAAAACCTTCAGCCACGATCACGGTGGCCATGAAATCCATGGAGCTGAAGGCCCAGGGCAAAGACATCCTTTCGCTGGGCTTCGGTGAGCCGGACTTTGACACGCCGGAACACATCAGGGAAGCCGCCATACAGGCGATCCGGGAGGGTCAAACACGATATACCCAGGTGGACGGCACGGCGGAACTCAAGGCTGCCATCATCAGTAAATTTCGCCGCGACAACGAACTCATTTTCAGGTCCGATCAGATTCTGGTCTCAAACGGCGCCAAGCAGAGCCTGTACAACATGATGGTCGCCATCCTGAACCGCGGCGATGAGGTCATCGTCCCGGCGCCTTACTGGGTCTCCTATCCCGACATGGTCAAGCTGGCCGATGCGGAACCCGCCATCCTGGTAGGTAACTCCCGGCATAACTACAAGATCACGGCGCGGCAATTGCAAAACAGCTTGCATGACAACACCCGCCTGATCATCCTCAATTCACCCTCCAACCCGACCGGCAAGGTCTATACAGAGAAGGAATACCGCGAACTGAGCGAGGTATTGATCGAGCATCCAAAAGTATTCATTGCCTGCGATGACATCTATGAACACATCTACTGGGGTGACAGCGGCTACCGGACCTTCCTGAACGCCTGCCCCGAACTGGCCGATCGAACAGTGGTCGTCAACGGTGTTTCCAAGGCCTACGCGATGACCGGATGGCGTATCGGCTACCTGGCCGGACCAGAGGATCTGGTCAAAGCCATGCGCAAAGTCCAGAGCCAGAGTACTTCCTGCGCCTGCTCGGTTTCACAGGCGGCAGCAGTCGCCGCCCTCAACGGGCCGCAAGACTGCGTGGAAGAAATGAGAGTTCAATTCAAGCAGCGCTACGATTTCATCCATGCTGCCCTCAATGACATACCGGGCGTCGACTGCCCGGACTGTGATGGCGCCTTCTATGCTTTCCCGTCTTTCCAGGACTTCCTGGACAGCAGAGAGGACATCGCTGATGACGTCGAACTCGCTTCCTGGATACTTGAAACGGCTGGTGTATCAACCGTGCCCGGCTCCGCGTTCGGCGCTCCCGGCCACCTCAGGCTGTCCTACGCCGCCAGCATTGGATACCTGGAAGACGCCATCAGCAGAAT
>DAOWGA010000245.1 GCA_030637665.1 Lysobacterales bacterium
CCCTGGACAGCTGCATCGATGTCGGCATCGTCAAATACGATGAATGGTGCATTACCGCCTAATTCCATCGACACTTTCTTGACGGTGGAAGCGCACTGGCGAATCAGGGTTTTTCCAACCTCGGTTGAGCCGGTGAAAGAAAACTTCCTGACCAGTGGGCTCTCGGTCAGTTCCTTGCCGGTCCCGCGGGAATTCTTCGTGGTAAACACGTTGAACACGCCGGCCGGAACGCCGGCCTGGTCGGCCAGATCGGCCAGCGCCAGGGCGGATAACGGGGTTTCAGATGCCGGTTTGATAACCACCGGGCAACCTGCCGCCATGGCCGGGCCGGCTTTACGAGTGATCATCGCGTTGGGGAAATTCCAGGGTGTTATTGCTGCCACCACGCCAACGCCCTGCTTGATCGTAATAATTCGCCGGTCGGGCAGATGAGTCGGAATCACATCGCCGTAGACACGCTTGGCTTCTTCCGCGAACCACTCGATGAATGAGGCGCCGTACATGATTTCACCTGCTGATTCCGCCAGTGGTTTGCCCTGTTCAGCAGTCATAATTGCTGCCAGGTCATCCTTGTTGGCGAGCATCAGGTCGAACCAGCGACGCAGGATCGCGGAGCGTTCCTTGGCCGTCTTTGAACGCCAGGCTGGCCATGCCGCATTTGCGGCCTCGATGGCGCTGCGGGCACCAGCCAAATCGAGCTCGGGAACATTGGCTACCAGGGAGCCATCAGCAGGGTTGGTAACCGGGAATGTAGCTCCATCCTCAGCGGATACCCATTCGCCGTTGATGTAGGACTGTTCACGCAAAAGGGCCGGGTTCTTGAGTTCCAGTTTGGTCTTGATTGTGTCGAGCATGGGATTGAATCCTGTCAGCTTGTTGGCGTTAAATTTTCCACAAGTGAACTTTAACGTATCTGAATGGTGTTTGGTTGAATATGACCGCCAAATCAGTCAAAGGTGGTTACAATGTAAGGCGTTTTTAAAATTTTTGCCGGAACAGACATGAACGAAACCCGCATTCTCGATTTTGATTTCCTCAGAAGCCAGATCGTCGGCGCTGATGCCGCTGTCGCCACCCCGTTTGGCGAACGCCTGATGGTCTATGCCGACTATACCGCTTCCGGCCGCTGCCTGAGCCTGGTGGAAAAATATATTCAGAATCTCCAGCGTATCTACGCAAATACCCATACTGAAGACGACATCAGCGGGCGCTCGATGACCCAGTTATTGGAGCAGGCAGAGCATGCCATCAAGCAGTCGGTCAATGCGGGCCCCGGTGGGCGCATCATTTGTGTCGGCACCGGCGCCACCGGTGCAATCGACAAGCTGCAACAAATAGTCGGTGTCGCGCTGCCTCCGGCCACCCGACAAAGCCTGGCTGGAATGATCGATGATAGCCTGGGGACAGAGGCTCACGCCAAATTCAAGGACTACCTGACAAAACATCAACCGGTTGTTTTCGTTGGCCCCTACGAGCACCACTCGAATGAGATTTCCTGGCGCGAAAACCTGGCAACGGTAGTCGAGGTTCGCATGGACAAGGAAGGTGCGATTGACCTGGAGCACCTGGAAAGCCTGCTGCAGGATCCGGCTTACCAGGGCCGTAAACGGATTGGTTCATTTTCGGCTGCATCCAATGTCACGGGTATGCGCTCGCCTGTTCACGAGATTGCCGGCCTGCTGCACAAATACGACGCGATCGCCTGTTTCGACTATGCCGCCAGTGCACCCTACGTCGAAATCGACATGAATCCTTCGCCCGGAAAATACCAGGGTGATGTTTCACTGGATGCAGTATTCATTTCACCCCACAAATTCCTCGGCGGCCCGGGCGCCACCGGCGTGCTGGTCTTCAACGAGCGCATTTATAACCGCGAGCTGCCACCAAGCGTCAGCGCCGGCGGAACCGTAGACTACGTTGGGCCGACCAGTCAGGACTTCATTGCAGCAATCGAGGAGCGGGAAAAACCCGGCACACCTGGCGTGCTGCAGGTTCTTAAAGCCAGCATGGCTTTCCAGATCAAGGACCAGGTAGGCGTAGAAGCGATCGAGCAACGGGAAAGCGAACTGCTCAAGCACACCTTCAGCCGCTGGCTGTCAAACCCCAACATTGAAATCCTCGGCAACCCCGATCCGGAACGGCGCATCAGCATCATCTCATTCAACCTCAAGGATAACCGCGGCAAGTACCTGCATCCGAAGTTTGTCACTTCCCTGTTGAACGACTTATTCGGCATACAGTCCCGGGCCGGATGCTCCTGTGCCGGGCCTTACGGCCACCGTCTGCTGGACATCGATTTCGAAAAATCAGAGCAGTACCGGAAATGGATCGGGAAGGGTTTCTCAGGCATCAAGCCGGGTTGGTGCCGGATCAGCCTGCACTACGTGATGGACGACATCGAAGTGGATTTCATCCTCAATGCCGTGGAGTTTGTCGCCGACCAGGGTTACCGCTTCCTGCCACTGTACAACTTCGATCTCCACACTGGAGCCTGGTTGCACAAGTCCGACGGTGTATGCCTGGAAGGATTCTCGCTGGAAGCTGCGCTGGAATGCTCCGGTTACCAGTCCCGCGCCCTCAGCCGGGGCGAGCGCAAGCATCTGTACTCGGCTTTTCTGGGCGAGGCAAAGGAACTGGCCGCTGAGTTGGCAAGTCAGCAGGCAGCTGAAGAGCACAGCCTGGACGCCGAGCTGGAAACTTTGAAGTTCTTCTCTGTGCCGGAAATTAGCGTGGTTAACCAGTAAGCTGCAGGAGGCCGCCATGCGCGTGAAACAAGGCATTCGGCCGCATGGCGGCTTACATCAGGCGCAGCCTTCGAAGCCTTCGGAGTCCATCTTGGCTTCGTAGGGTCCGGCTACTTCGCTGCCCGGGGTCAGGGTAGCTTTGACGGCGTCCCAGTCTTCCGGTTGTAATTGCACCATCCAGTTGGTGTAGGGGTCCTGGTTAGCCAGGCTGGGGTTGGTCAGCAGATCTTCGTTGACACCCACCACTTCACCACCGGCGGCGGATTTTGCGGGGCCCACCCACTTGCCTGACTCAACGGTGGCGCAGGATCTGCCCGCGCGGACCGAACGACCGACTCTCTTTGGCGTGAAGGCCACCAACTGGCCGGCCATGGCTGTGGCGATGGTGGTCATACCGATACGAACCGTACCGTCACCGACCTCGGTGAACCAGGTATGGTTATCCACGTCGTAAAGCAAATCTTCCGGTAAGTTACATCCGCGAACAGTTGGCATAATCAGGGCCTCCTCGAAAAATCAATAATATTTTATCAACCGTTATTTCTACTGTGCGGTCATCTCTTCGTCAACCTTTTCCCGTAAAGGTCTTGACGCGCAGCAAAAATCACCCAGTTGCTGTACTTCCATCTTGCCACTGATGAACAGGTGCAGGTGCCTGGCCACCCATCCCATCATGCGCGCACGCTGTTCGGTATCCGGGTGATCCGCTTGCTGGGTGAGCAAATTGTAGTGATAAGCCAGCTCACGACAGGTTTCGCGGCAAGCGTTGAAGCTGGGGTCCTTGTCTGCCCCCTGGCGGTGCAGGGCCAGAAGCCGAAAACCTTCCCGCTGTTCCTGCGTCGGCTCATTTCCCTTTGCCACCACCCAATGTTCCAGAATTTCTTCGCCCAGGGTGAGCAATTCCGCCGCATCGGCCGCAGCCGGTGGTTTGGCGATCAACTCGTCCAGGCGCAAGCCGATATCGGCCACAGAATTGGAATGCCCGGATCTCACACGAGACCTTTTTTCTTCACGAAATCAAAGGAATTCGAGATATTTTCATGCAGGCCCACCTTCTTGGGCTTGAGCCCAATAGCCATGCCCAGCAATTGGGTGAAATAGATGATTTTCACGTTGGTCTTGATGCCCAGCACCTTTTCGGCGCGAATCTGGTGCATCTCCAGTCCGCTGTGGCAGGTCGGGCACTCGGTGGCGATCACTTCCGCGCCAGCGTCTTCAGCTGTTTGCAGGATGTTGGAAACGAGCAGGGTGGAGGTATCGCTGTCCGACAGTGTATGTGCTCCGCCACAGCAGGCGGTTTTGAGCGGGAAATCAACGTTTTCTGCACCCGCCGCTTCCAGCAGGTCATCCATGAAATGGGGCTTGGAAGTCGATTCGCTGCCCGGGCCGGCATCTTTCTCAGGGAAAATATGCCGCGGGCGCGTGTACATGCAGCCGTAATAGTTGGCTATCTTGATTCCTTTCAGAGAATTCTTGACGCGTTCCTTGAGCCCTTCCTCGCCGATGGTCTCTTTCACCCAGTCCAGTGCATGGATGGTTTCCACCTGGCCGGCCTGGTAGGTTTCATGGCCGGCTTTATTCGACAGCCTGCCGACCACTTCGACCGTTTTTTCATCATTGGCCAGGTCGTACTCGGCTTTCTTGAGGTTGTGGTAGCAGCCATTGCAGGGCACCATGACCACGTCCATTTTCATCTTGTTGGCGGCAATGGACATCACGCGTGAGGACAGGTAGGTCTGGATTTTGGGATCGATATTCTTGACTTCCATCGCCCCGCAGCAGTTCCAGTTTTCAACTTCCTTGATTTTCAATCCCAGGGCGCTGCCCAGCGCCTTGGTTGAGCGGTTATAGGCATGACCGCTGCCTTCCAGCGCACAGCCTGGGTAGTAAGCAACTTCCGCATATTTTTCCTTCTTGGCCATTTCTTTCCTGGGCTCTGTTTTCTTGTCGGACATAGATTCTTTCCTGCTTCGAGGCAGCTCTTATTTCGCTGCGCCGGCTTCCAATTCTGTTTCGGCCATCTGAACCAGTTCATCCAGGCCCAGGGCTGCGCGGTGATGTTGCTCCTGCTCGGCGACATACTCATTGATGGCGTCGCGTGCACCAGACCAGTCGCTGGTGCG
>DAOWGA010000063.1 GCA_030637665.1 Lysobacterales bacterium
GTCCGCCCTGGTGATTTATGCGGGCTAATCACCTGTTCCCGACAGATGATTGTCCTGCATACAGGTACCCGACACCTCTTTCGCGGAAATTCAGAAATTGAGCACGTGGCGCATTTTTTTTGTGCGTGTGCCTTTGTTCAGGATGTCAGCATTTTGTCCAGGGAACCTTTACCAGCGCCTTCAAACATCAAAGCCAGCGAACTAGCCATCAACAACAAGGCCCACTGGTAACCGCCCTGCCCGAACATCCCGCTTTCCAGATGCACCAGTGTCACCGCAATCAACATGGCAAATGCCAGGCCCGCACTCCAGAACCGGGTCAGCAAGCCAATAATCAAAAAGACGCCGCCAAAGGTCTCGAAAAGCGCCACCAGGAATGCGCCAGCCATCGGTAACGGCACGCCAATACTTTCCATAAATCCTGCCGTGCCCTCAAGTGTGCGATCGCCTACCCAACCGAATTTGGGCATGCCGTGTCCGATAAAAATAATGCCGGTGACGATCCGCAATGCGAACATTCCCCAGCCTGCATCGGTGATCATGAATTTTTTGAAATCCACTATTTACTCTCCTGTTTGTTTTATTGCTCGTGTGAAGCCCGTCTATTCTTTCCCACGCGCCGGTTTTTTACAAATTGGAAAGAGTCAGGCTGAAGCTAAAGCTTTACGGCGGTCACCGTGACGGACATGACGTGCAAATCATCCTTTATCGCCTCTTCGCGCTGGTCCGAGGTCAGTGAACCGGCGATCAATTCAGCCGGTACGTGAATTCGCCTTTCAATGACGACATCGACATGGCTGAACCCGGCTGCCTGGATCAGTTCCAAATAGTCTTCTTTTGGTATCGCGCCCGATACGCATCCTGCATAGGCTTCTGCGATTCCTTTCAGCCAATCCGGTAACTGTTGTGATGAAACGATATCGGAGATACAAAAATGCCCACCAGGTTTTAACACCCGGAAAATTTCTGCAAAGGCCCGTTGCTTGTCCGGCACCAGGTTGAGCACGCAGTTTGAGATGACGACATCGATACTGTCGGACAGGACCGGCAAATGTTCGATTTCACCAAGCCGGAATTCCACGTTGTCAAAACTGGACTTTTTTGCGTTTTCCCTGGCCCTGGCGATCATTTCAGCGGTCATGTCCACACCAATCACATGGCCGCGTTCACCTACTTCGTTGCGGGCCACGAACGCATCGAGGCCGGCGCCGGAACCGAGGTCCAGCACCGTCTGGCCGGACTTGAGGCCGGCGTGTTCGACTGGAAGTCCGCAACCGAGCCCAAGGTCTGCATCGGCCACGTAGCCGCTGATACCGTCATAGGCATCACCGATCATGTTGAAATCAGCTTCAGCCTGCTCACTGGATCCACAACAGGATGTGCTGCACCCTGAGAGGGACGATTTTACGATTCCGGCATATTTTTGGCGAACTACTTCGCGTAATTGATCATTTGATTCTGTCATGTTAACTCCTTAATTTTTAACAACAATTTTCGAGCGAGCCGAACAGTTGCCCAAATCTTTCACCCAGTACGCGCATGGTCCCGGTGTTGATGCAGTAGCAAGACCTCGGCCCATCGATTTCTCCCGTGATCAGGCCGGCATCTTTCAGGATTTTCAAGTGCTGCGAAACCGTTGCCTGGGACAATGGCATGAGGTCGACAATCTCACCACAAATGCAGGCGCCGCGAATTGCAAGGGTTTGCAATATCGCCAGCCTGGCCGGATGTGAAAGCGCCTTGCATGCGACTGCCAGGGATTCGAAATCTGTCAGCTTGTGTTCGATGTCCATGTCTATATCGTATATCGTCGATTAACGATAAGCAAGCTATTTGTCACTATTTTTTCAATTCCGTTGCTAGCAGCCTGTCGGACTTGACCGATCGTAGCGAGGGAAAGCCGATTTGAGTCAGATTTTTCGGTCTTTTGAGACGAATAGCACCGCTATTTAACGAAAAAGAGCGGGAAATCTGGCCAAACTCGGCTTTTCCGCAGTAGATCATGTTAAGTCCGACAGGCTGCTAGTAAAGCTTGTTTTCCCGAATATAGGCAATAACCGGCTTCGGCAGCAGGAAACGCGGCGACAGGCCTGCTCGCATCCGGCGCCTGATATCAGTCGAAGAAATGGCCAACTGGGTAATCTCCAACGGCAGAATGAGGCCTGCAGGAGAGTCATTCAATTTTCCCGGGTGCTTAACCAGCCTGGGCTGAACCTGTTCGAACAGCTCGCCGGAATAGTAATGCTTCGAGTCCGGCCGGCGCATGATCACCAGGTGCGCGAGTTCAAACAGCCTGCGCCATTCATGCCATTGATCCAGGGAATTGGCCGCATCCTGACCGATCATCAGTATCAGCGGAGCGTCGCCTTCCTCAGCGCGAATCTCGCTGAGCGTGTCCACCATGAAAGAATATCCTTCACGCCTTACTTCGCGGTCATCCACCACCAGGTCGGGATAGGCGGACAACGCCAGCCCCAACATGGCCAGGCGATGCTCAGCCGATGCAAAGGTATTGGAGCGATGGGGCGGGGTTCCTGCCGGCAACAGACGAAAGTCTTCCAGTTGGAGTTTTTCCATCACTTCGACGGCGGCACGCAGGTGGCCATAGTGAACCGGGTCAAAGGTGCCGCCGAAAATCCCGATTGCACGTTTTTTGCCTTGCACGCTTGTACTCACTGAAGGCGCACGGCGCCCGGCTCACACAGGGACCACAGCAGCCTGTCCAGAGTCTGCCAGGGGTTCCCTGATGCACGTCCCTTGCTCTGGCGATCGATCAGGGAAAGCGCCCTGAATGACTCACCCAGATCCTGATCCGATAATCGACGCAGGGCCTGTTTCATAGGGCCCTGCCGCGCGGGCCAGACCTGTAATTTGCGGAAAACGGAGGATTCGTTCTCGCCCCGGCGCATCGCGGCCCGCACCGTGTCCGTCAACATCAGCTCGCGGTAGATCGACCCGGTCACCAGCTGGATGGGGATATTCGTGCGGTGCAGGCCTGAGGCGACGCGAAGGCATTCGGCCAGCTGGCCCTGCAGCATGCATTCAACCAGGCGGAACGAGTCAAAACGCGCACTGTTTGCCACTGCCTGCGAAATGGTGTCCGCGGTCACCCGGCTGCCCTGGTCGAGCAAAAGCAATTTATCGATTTCCTGTTGCGCTGCCAGCAAATTCCCCTCAACCAGCTCCGCCAGCAGTTCAACTGCGTCCGAATCCGGCTTCAGCCCTGCCAAAAGCATGCGATTCCTTATCCATCCCGGTAATTCATGCGGCTTTACAGGCCAGATTTCCACCAGCAGCCCGGCTTTGCCCAGTTCCCCGGCCCATTTGGATTTTCGCGAGGATGCGTCCCACTGGTCGCAGGAAACGAGCAGCAGTGTATCGGCGGCGGATGAATGCGCCATCTCCACCAGCACTTTAGCGCCTTCACGACCCGGCTTACCCGTGGGTAAGCGGATGTCGACAATTTTCTTCGACGAAAACAGAGACAGGGTCGCAGATGATTCGTCTACCCGATTCCAATCGAACCTGGCGTCCGCCTGGAAAAGGTCGCGCTCGATAAAGCCCTGTTGCTGGGCAGCCTTGATGACCTGGTCTCTGCATTCCTGAACCAGCAACGGCTCCGCACCTGCCACCAGATAGACCGGTTCCAGAGACTGCGCAAGCAGTGACGGAAGCTGGTCAGCTCTTACCCGCTGCTTGAAGGCCATCAGCGCTCAGCCCCTGTTGCTGCCGGCAGATTCCAGGCGGGTAACGAGTAACCTGGACAGTGTTTCCGCC
The DNA here is from genome assembly GCA_030637665.1 of Lysobacterales bacterium. Lineage (GTDB taxonomy): Bacteria > Pseudomonadota > Gammaproteobacteria > Xanthomonadales > SZUA-36 > JAJRRA01. Next base: position 3,778 of record DAOWGA010000063.1, read on the forward strand.
AGGTCCTTTTTCAGATATTCCTGTTCACGGGAGGTGGCCAGAATTTCCTGTTCGTCGAAGCTGATTTCTCGCGCCTGACGCATAGTCTGCATGGGAATGATTTCCTCGCCTTCGGCATCCGTCACCCGGAACTTGACCGTGTGAGTGATCCGATACTCTCTGACTCGCGCATTATCACCAATAGTCAGCACCTCGGTCACGACATTGTTGACCGGAATTTCCAGGAATGCGGTGGCCTGTTCGCTATCCACAAATCTCACACCACCCTGTTCCAGCAAAACCCGGACTCGACGCACGAGTATGTTGTTTTCGTCGTCAACCACGAGCTGGGTCTGAGCCATTTCCGGCGGCAGATCCGCATCCTCGCGCAGTTGGAAACCACAGGCAGTACAGATCAGGCCCAGGCTCAGCATTGTTAATAAAAGACGGGCTGTCATATGGATCAGCCTACTACGATATTCAACAGGCGGTCGGGAATGTGAATGACCTTCCTTATCTGCTTGCCTTCCAGGTGCCTCTGGATATTCTCTATCGCCATCGCCTGCTCAAGCGCAGCCTCCTGCGCCAGCCCGGGTTCCAATTCAATCCTGGCACGAAGTTTTCCATTGACCTGCACCACCAGAGTCACCTGCATGCGTTCCCGGGCAGATTCATCGACACGAGGCCACTCGGCACAGTACAGGGGTCCCCTGCCACCCAGGGCGGTCCACAATTCTTCACATATATGCGGCGTTATCGGCCCCAGAAGCCGGACAATGGCCAGCCAGGCTTCCTGCAACACAGACCTTGCCTGAGCACCTTTGGCTTCGAAACGGGCCAGGTGATTGCTCAATTCCATCACCGCAGCAATTGCCGTGTTGAATGTGTAACGCCTGCTGATGTCATCACTCACCTTGGCGATGGTGTCATGCAGCAAACGGCGGATTTCATTTTCCTGTTCGTTCAGAGCTGACGGGGTAAGTGCATCACAGGGACCGCCTTCGACTAGGTTCATGACCTGCGACCACACCCTGCGCAGGAATCGTGAGGCGCCTTCCACCCCGGAATCAGACCATTCCAGCGACTGGTCCGGCCGCGAATCGGAGACCGAAAACAAGCGTACCGTATCAGCGCCGTAGCGATCCACCAGGCCTTCCGGGTCGATGCCGTTGTTTTTGGATTTCGACATCTTTTCAACCGCACCGATTTCTACCGGCTTGCCGTCTGAGATCAGTTTTGCGCCCGTCGGCTTGCCCCTGGAATCACGCTCTACTTCGACATCGACCGGGTTGATCCAATGAATGTGTCCATCAGCCTCCTCGCGGTAATAGGTGTCCGCAACAACCATGCCCTGGCACAGCAGGCGGGTGGCCGGTTCATCTCCTGGCACCATTCCGGCATCACGCATCAGGCGATGGTAAAAGCGGAAATACATCAAGTGCAGGATGGCGTGTTCGATGCCACCAATATACTGGTCAACGGGTAACCAGTAGTTGGCGCGTTCATCCAGCTGGGCCTCGGCGCCTGGACTGCAATACCTGGCGTAGTACCAGGATGACTCCATGAAGGTATCAAAGGTGTCGGTTTCGCGTTCCGCCGCCCCGCCGCACTGCGGGCAGGTGGTCTTGCGCCATTCCGGATCAGCCTTGATCGGCGATTGCACCCCCATGAAGCTCACGTCTTCCGGCAGTACAACCGGTAGCTGATCTTCCGGTACCGGGACGGCATCGCATTTTTCACAATAAATAACCGGAATCGGACAACCCCAGTAGCGCTGGCGGCTTACACCCCAGTCCCGCAGGCGATAATTGACCTTACGCTCGCCGATGCCCCGGGTCTCCAGCCAGACCATGGCTTTTTCCTTGGCTGCGGTAACTTCCAGGCCGTCCAGCCACTCGCTGTTGATGGCCGGGCCGTCGCCGAGCCAGGCCTCGCCTTCCCAGTCTTCCGCTGGTTTCACTGTGCGTACAATAGGCAGGCCGTGACTGATTGCGAAATCCCAGTCTCTCTGGTCCTGCCCGGGTACTGCCATAATGGCTCCGGTGCCATAACCCATCAACACGTAATCGGCGATATAAAGTGGCACCGGTTTGCCGGTAAAGGGATTGAGCAACCAGGCTCCGGTAAACACACCACGTTTGTCGAGGCTGCCTTCCACTGCCAGACGGTCTGCTTCACTGGCCTGCCTGGCCTGCTCGACAAAAGCCGAGACCGCATCAGCCTGCTCCGGGGTGGCAATTTCCGCGACCAAGGGGTGCTCTGGCGCCAACACCGCATAGGTCATCCCGAATGAAGTATCCGGCCGCGTGGTGAACACCGCCACAGCCCTGCCCTGCTCGTCCGTTTCACCGTCGGCAGTGCATATTTTCATTTCGAATTCGGCGCCCTCGGAGCGGCCAATCCAGTTGCGCTGCATGGTTTTGACAGCTTCCGGCCACCTTTCCAGCTGGTCCAGGCCCTGGAGCATTTCTTCAGCGTAATCAGTGATCTTCAGGAACCACTGAGAAATAGATTTACGTTCGACCACGGCCCCGGATCGCCAACCGCGCCCGTCCACTACCTGCTCGTTGGCCAACACGGTTTGATCAACGGGATCCCAGTTGACTTCGGCATCTTTGCGATAGGCCAGGCCCTTTTTCATCAGCCGGGTAAACATCTGCTGTTCCCAGCGGTAGTAATCTGGTGAACAGGTGGCGAATTCCCTTGACCAGTCGTAGGCAAAGCCCAGCCGTTTCAACTGCTTGCGCATGTGTTCGATATTCGAATAGGTCCACTTGGCAGGTGCTGTTTTGTTCTTGATCGCGGCATTCTCGGCTGGTAATCCGAAAGCGTCCCAGCCCATGGGCTGCAGAACATTCTTGCCACACATGCGATGGTAGCGGCTGATCACGTCGCCAATGGTGTAATTACGCACATGACCCATGTGCAGCGCACCGGACGGATATGGCAGCATGGAAAGACAATAGAACTTCTCAGCCTCTGCCTGCTCATCCGCGCGAAATGCGTCTTCGCGATCCCAGGCTTGCTGGACTTTAACTTCAATTTCACCAGGGTTATAAGGCGTGGTTGCCATGCTGTGTGCCGTTTTCCTATGACCAATACAAACAGAAGACCGGAAGCTTAACCGACCCCCCCTGCAGAGAAAAGACCTTGCCTGTTTTATTGCATCCTCTGGCGGATGTGTTTGACCAGACCTTCCAGGCCGGGGATGTCGGCCGGGAGTTCTGTTGCGCTGTCCGATAAAGCAGGCTGGATGGCATCAGCAAGGGATTTGCCGAGTTCCACACCCCATTGGTCGAAGGCGTTGATTTGCCA
>DAOWGA010000265.1 GCA_030637665.1 Lysobacterales bacterium
TGAAAGTATCACGGCTTCTTCCACGAAGTCGCACTTGGACTTTCGTCCAAATGCGCCGCCCAGCAACGTGACATTTATCTTGATCTGCTCCGGCTCAAGGCCGGTGATGGCTTTTGCCATGGGGATCAGGGATTGAGGGTCCTGGGAAGGCGCCCATATTTCGCAGAAATCATCCCTGACCGAAGCGACCGCCGCCGGTGGCTCCATTGATACATGGGCCAGGTGGGGAGCGTAATATTCAGCTTCCAGGGTACGGGCTGCCGAGGACAATACCGCATCGATATCCCCCTGGTTGCGCCTGACGTTTCCAGGCACGCGTACTGTATCGAGCAGTGCTTCGCGAAATTCAGCGGAATCGTAGTCGGCATTTGCACCATCATCCCACTCGATTGAGAGGAGATCGCGGCCTTGCAGGGCCGACCAGCTGTTATCCGCGATCACGGCGACGCCACCGGCCGCCTTGAACATGGCCGGTGGCTCTGCTGCAGGCATCTCGATAATCTCCTCCACTCCCGCCAGCGCCCGTGCCTTTTCGTCATCGAAGGACCTGACCCGACCGAATACAACCGGCGGGCGGGCAACAGCCGCATACTTCATACCCGGAATCCGGATATCCGCACCATACTGAGCGCTACCGTGGGTCATGTCGTGCATGTCCACAATCGGCAATGCCTTGCCAATGTAACGGAACTGCTCAGGGTCCTTTAATTTCAGAAGCTCCAGGCCAGGAATTGGCAGTGTTGCGGCGCCTGCGATCAGGTCTTTAAAATCCAGCACCCGCCCGCTGGGCTGGTGGACTACCGTGTGAAGAACCGCCTCACACTCCGCCACATCAACACCCCATTGCGCGGCCGCCGATTGTTCCAGCATCAGGCGCACGGTGGCGCCGGCTTCCCGCATGCGTTGCATAAAGCCCCGCACGGACCAGGAACCATCGGTGTTCTGGTTCCCATACCTGGCATCCCCCGCAGCCTGCTCTACTTTCACGCGGCCCCAGTCGGCTTCCATCTCGTCCGCCAGCACGGCCGGCAGGCCGGTGCGTATGCCCTGCCCCATTTCGCTGCGATGGGAGATGATATTCACCGTGCCATCCTTGTCAAAACTCACGTATACATCGGGCGACCAGGGATCGATGGACAGCGAATAGGTCGGCATCGGTTTGTCTTCACGCTCGCAGCCAAACAGGGACACGCCCACGACCAGAACGCCACCTGTCTTCAGGAAATTCCGCCGGCTCAGCTGTCGGATGTTGCTCATATGTCTTCCTCCGCAGCCGATTTAATGGCCGCATGGATGCGCTGATAAGTCCCGCAACGGCAAATAACGCCGCTCATCCCGTCCACGATCTCCTGGTCTTTCGGATAGGGGTTTTCAGCCAGCAGGGCGGCGGCCTGCATGATCTGTCCCGGCTGGCAATAGCCGCACTGCGGCACATTGTGCTCCGCCCAGGCGATCTGCAGCGGGTGGTCGCCACCTGCGCCCAGTCCTTCTATGGTGGTAATGCTACCGCCTTCGAGACCCTCCATCGGAACCGCGCAGGATCTTATCGCCCGGCCATCCAGGTGTACGGTGCAGGCACCGCAGAGACTCTTTCCGCAGCCGAATTTTGTGCCGGTCAGATTCAGCATATCGCGCAGGTACCAGAGCAGGGGCATCTTGGGATCTCCCGCAAATTCCCTCGCTTCGCTGTTAACTGTGAGCTTGATCATTTCGTGATTTGCCCCTGCAATTACTTCGGCTTTCTGAACTTGAGAGTCATCCGGTTGGATTCACCAATGGCAGTCATTTCCGCTTTCAATTCGGGATTGTCCCGACTCGTCACAAACGACGGAGGAAGGCGCCAGACGAAATCCGTCTCCGCAGGCTGGTCTTTCTCATTGGCGTTGATATCACTGGCCGCGACGAATTCAAAACCGGCCGCTTCCATCTTCGCAATCAAGAAACCCTTCTTCAGGTATCCCTTACTGCCGTCGGCCCAGTCATCCGGCATTTCATCACGCGCCTGGTGCTGCACAACACCGACAATGCCGCCGGGTTTCAGAGCATCGTAAGCATTTTGCAGCGCCGCTGTCAGGAAACCGCCATCGCCTTCAAAACGGGCCAGGTTGTGCAAGGCACGTATGAACAGTACCGCATCGGCCTGACCTTTCATTTCATCAGGCATGGCGCCAAACACAAATGCAGAAACGGGAGCACCCTCTTCACCCGCCCATTCCGCTGTTCCGGCAGGGAAATCCGCCACCCAGGTCTTCTTGGCTTGCAACTGTTCTTCACTGAAGAAACCAAACAGGGGATACATATCACCTGAGTAGTCTGCTCCGATCAAACGGCCATCCTGCCCGATATAGGGCACCAGGATTTTCGTGTACCAGCCACCGCCGGGCAGCGCTTCAACAACCGTCATACCGGGCGCAATGCCAAAAAACCCCAGCGTTTCCTGTGGGTGGCGGTATCCGTATCGCGCCTGGATATCTTCCGACTGGCTGGCCAGAGTGGAAGCCAGGCGTTCTTCATCTGCACCCCCGGCAAAAACTGAACTGCTGCTGACCAGGGTCAGTGCAATCAATGACATCAGTATCTTGTACATGACATGTTCCTCACAAATTAATCTGTGGAATGAGATAAGATCAACCATTATCTGGACACTGGTCAAGAAACTCAACAAAGATTCGAGGTAGCATATGTTCATGATTCGTCGTCATTTCATTTCGGTTGGCCTTCTTTGCCTGGTCAGCTGTGCCGCATACTGCGATCAGGCTTCGTCTCCGACACTGACCAAAGAAGCACAGGAACAGGCGACAGACGCCTGGAGAGAACACCGTCTCGCCTATGGAAAAGAAATATATGAACAGGCTTGCGCTTCCTGTCATGACGAAGGTGCAGACGGGACTCCCGCAATAGGAGATCGCCAGGCCTGGTCCGAACGTTCCCCCTTATGGTCGGCCGTGCTGTTCGAACATTCAAAAGACGGATACCTGGATATGCCGGCAAAAGGGTCTCATCAGGAGTTAACTGATCAGGCGGTCGATGCCGCCTCCGAATACCTGCTCAGTGTGACTTATCCGGAATTGCCGCTGGACTGAATTCGCTTTCCTGTACTTCCCCGGTTTCCTGGTGCCACTGGAAGATATTCATTTCGATGAAAATGAAAGCCACCAGCCACAGGAAAGCGTCCCAGAAATCCAGGAATGAGCCTTCGAATCCCCAGTAGACGGCACACAGGAACAGGAGCAGGTAGAAGAATCCCTTGAGGTATTTACTCACGGACATGAGCCGTGCGGTCAGCATGTCCTTCAGTTGCAGCCAGACCTCTGCCTCGAGCAAAAAAACGATAATCAGCCAGGTGCCGGCATTCACGATATCAATAATTGCCAATCCAAGCGCTGAATTAAAAGCCGATTGGGTTCCAACGAGTTCAATCCCGGTAACCCGGAACAATTCCTGCCCTTGCAGGGCAGCGCAGGCCACCGCATCGAGCGGCGGATAGTCATCCAGGTCAGCGACAAAATTCCAATCCGTTCCCACCAGGGTGCAGACATCGGGGATACTGAAGGGCAACAGGTTGGTGATGACCAGGAATTTCATGCCGTAGCCGTAGAAGGCGTAAACGATAAAAAAGTAACAAATCGCGCGGAAACCCATCAGGGCCCATTTCAGGCCGCCTTTGAGTTTTTCATCCGGGATGACCGCGGTTTCCAGTTCAAACAAGAGCAGGAGCAGGATCCAGGCAGTGGTATCGATGGTGGCTGAATACGCTTCGACCACATTGCGCCAGGTGACCGTATTGCCAAAGGTTTCCGCGCTGGCGGCGAAATCTTCGCCGAAAAAAAGAAATGCGTTATAGGCCAGCAGGCAGTAAACCGTGTATTTGAACAGGGTGAATACGCGGTGCGGATGGAGCAATTTTTGACTGTGTGAACTCACTGATCCATGGTCCATGTATTATTAATACCTGGTTTCCGGCGAATCGCTTATTGGGCTCCGGATCAAAGATTCCTCAGGCGATAAGCGCGGCAGGCATCACCGAATTCGCGGAATATTGCTGTCGAAACCGGATTTTCAAGGACTTTCCATTCCGGATGCCACTGAACGCCAAGGGTGAATCCAGGTGCGTTTCTCACCGTGAAAGCCTCCACCAGGCCATCATCGGCCCAGGCCTCGACCTCGAGTTCCTCTCCCAACTGGTCCACGGCCTGGGAATGCAGTGAATTTACCGCGGCGCCCTTCGTGCCGGTCATCCTGTGCAACAGGCCTCCTTCGACAAACTCGACCTGGTGCGAGGCAGAGTATTGAAGCTCCAGGGGATCGTCCGGATTTTCCTTGTGCAAGTGATATCCGGGTACTTCATGTACTTTTTGGTGCAGACTGCCGCCGAATGACACGTTCATTTCCTGGAAACCCCGGCACACGGCAAACAGCGGCATACCCACACGAATCACGGCTGGTATCAAGGCCAGCGCGTTGATGTCGCGTTCGGGATCATGCCAGGTTCCGGGCGCACTTGGATCACCCATATAGTGGTGCGGTTCCAGGTTGGATGGGCTGCCGGCCAGGAACAGGCCATCCAGGCGATGAATGATGCCCAGGACGTCGAAGCCTTCGGCCAGTGATGGCAATGCCACGGGATAAGCGTCTGCTCCGTCTGCCAGCGCCTGCAGGTATTTCTCGCCCACCATGTGGAATGGGTGCTCACCCTGCATGCGCCGGTCCGAAACAACACCAATCAATGGACGGTTTCCCGGGATCATATTTATTCAGGCTTGGCGATGCGGATTTGCCGCGTACAGGCACAGGAACTCCGCGGCCAGGCTGGCGCCTGCCAGGGCTGTGATTTCACCGACATCGTAGGCCGGAGCCACTTCCACCACGTCCATTCCGACCAGGTTGATGCCGACCA